>NZ_JBQDEX010000010.1:28668-32672 GCF_052084945.1 Oceanisphaera sp. | reverse complement strand
TATAAGCCCCATTCATCATACCGAGCTTTAGGCTCGGTATTTTTTTGCTGGCATAAAAAAACCGCTGCCAAGGCAGCGGTTTTTAACGTTAGACCTTAGGTCTTAAACGAGTTTACTTTTTAGCTTCAGCGGCTTTACGCTCTGCAACCTGAGCCACTACTTTTTCAGATACGTTAGCAGGGCAAGGTGCGTAGTGAGAGAACTCCATAGAGAACTGACCACGGCCTGAAGTTAAGGTACGTAGCGAACCAATGTAGCCAAACATCTCAGACAATGGAACGTCTGCTTTAATACGTACGCCGGTCACGCCTGCATTTTGATCTTTGATCATACCGCGACGACGGTTCAGGTCACCAATCACATCACCTACGTGATCTTCTGGAGTGAACACGTCTACCTTCATGGTAGGCTCAAGCAACTGCGGCTTAGCTTTAGCAATAGACTGACGGAACGCGCCTTTAGCAGCAATTTCAAATGCAATTGCAGAGGAGTCAACCGCGTGGAAAGCACCATCAGTTAGCTCAAACTCAACATCCAGCACAGGGAAACCAGCAATGGTACCCGTACCCATCATGCTACCAAAGCCTTTTTCGATAGCAGGCCAGTACTCTTTAGGTACGTTACCACCCACTACTGACGAGCTAAATACAAAGTCAGAGTTTGGCTCACCTGGGCGAATGATGTAGTCAATTTTACCAAACTGACCAGAACCACCAGACTGCTTCTTATGCGTGTAGCTGTCTTCAACTTCAGCAGTAATGGTTTCACGGTAAGCAACTTGTGGCTCACCCACAATCAGTTCAATACCGTAAGTGCGCTTTAAGATGTCCACTTTAACGTCTAAGTGCAGCTCACCCATACCTTTCAGGATGGTTTCACCTGAATCTGGATCAGTTTCCACTTGGAAAGAAGGATCTTCAGCCAAGAGTTTACCCAAAGCCACGCCCATTTTTTCTGAGCCACCTTTATCTTTTGGTGCAACGGCAATAGAGATAACAGGATCAGGGAATACCATGGCTTCAAGCGTACAAGGGTGTTTGGTATCACACAAAGTGTGGCCAGTTTGTACGTTCTTCATGCCTACCACGGCAATGATGTCACCTGCTTCTGCATGGCTGATTTCTGAACGTTGATCCGCCATCATTTCTACCATGCGACCAATACGCTCGGTTTTGCCAGTGGCACTGTTCAATACAGTATCACCTTTATTAATCACACCTGAGTAGATACGAATAAAGGTTAGGGCACCAAAACGGTCATCCATCACTTTAAAAGCTAATGCGCGCAATGGCTCTTTAGTGTCAACAATCGCAAACTCACCGGTTTCTTTACCTTCTTCATCGGTCAGTGGCTGAGGGTCAACTTCTACAGGGCTTGGTAGGTAATCAACAACAGCATCCAGAATTAACTGCATACCTTTGTTTTTAAAGGCTGAACCACAGAAAGCAGGGAAGATTTCCATAGTACGAGTACCCTTACGGATACAGCGCTTAATTTCTTCAAGAGAAGGTTCAGTACCTTCCATGTAGGCTTCCATCAAGTCATCGTCTTGCTCAACAGCAGACTCAACCAGCATCTCACGATACTCTTCAACTTGATCAACCATATCAGCAGGTACGTCTTCAATAACGAAGTTCTCTGCAATACCTGACTCATCCCAGATGTAAGCTTTGCGGGTCAGCAAGTCAACTACGCCTTTAAACTCGTCTTCACGACCAATCGGCAGTGTCATCACTACTGGGTTGGCAGCTAATACGTCGCGAGTTTGCTGTACTACACGCAAGAAATCTGCGCCCAAGCGGTCTAGTTTGTTCACGAAGATCAAGCGAGCAACGCCTGATTCGTTGGCGTAGCGCCAGTTAGTTTCTGACTGAGGCTCAACACCACTAGAACCACAGAATACGCCCACACCACCATCAAGTACTTTTAATGAACGGTAAACTTCAACTGTGAAGTCAACGTGTCCAGGGGTATCAATAACGTTAAACTGATGGTCTTTCCAGAAACAGGTAACAGCAGCAGACTGGATAGTAATACCGCGCTCTGCTTCCTGATCCATAAAGTCGGTGGTAGATTCACCATCGTGAGTTTCACCGGATTTATGAATTTTACCGGTTAATTTTAGGATACGCTCAGTTGTTGTGGTTTTACCCGCATCAACGTGCGCGAAGATACCAATGTTTCTGTATTTGGATAATTCGGCCATGATTCAACTTTAATGATTAGTTTAAGAAATAGACGGAGCATCCAAAAATAGCTGATACACCGACACCTTTTTTAGGCCGCATATTATGGCTGAAAACCTAACGGGGCGCAAATAGGAACACAGCATAGGGACTATTTTTTATACAAGTCGGCTCAATCACAAACACACAAGCCGCCTTTAAGCCGTCTCAGTTACTATTTTACGCCTGATTTCTTTCTTTTACTGACATTTCGCCACCGTTAGCGGCCAGATATCTTCAGCCCGCTGCTCCATCTTACCATCTGGCTCTGCTATACAGTACCGCTGGCCACTTTATAGTATACCCAAGCAAATAAGGCTGCAAAAATAACTATGGTTATCAGTACTTTAAGCCAAATATATTTCATTTAACTTCCTTATCAGCGAAATGTTTTTAGCCGCAGATTAGTCAAGCTGGAGCACCTTGGCCAATATATTGATGGCTACCAACACGCATACTGACATTAAAACTAAATAACTTAAGTTCCAACGCATCATCTTAAAAGAATCAACGCCATAGCGCCCTTGAAACGCTAGGTTTATCCCCGACAAGGGCCCAGTCGAAGTGCCAACCGCCCAAGAAGATAAAAATACCAAGGCCAACAAAGTATGATCCGGGGCTAAAGGTGAAAGCAGACTTGCTGCTAACGCAATACAAACGATAGGGTGAATGCCTAACAAAGCCAATAGTACAATAGCAAGGTAAGTCACGCTTGCTGCCAGCGCACCAAAATATTGCAGAGGTAAACTAAGCTCGACGCTCAGTAGCAATCCCTCTAGCCCATAAGCTAACACCCCTGCTGCTAAAAATAGCGCCAACTCATTGCCCATTTGCGGTAACCGCCCTTGCACTAGCTGCTTAACGCCTACACTGGGTGAGCGGTTAGTGAGAGCTAACACCAGCAAACTAAATAGTGGCGCTAATAGGGTGATGACTGCAAGAATGGAGAACATAGGCCACAGTTGCTGAAATACCAATACTGCAATAGCCAACACGCTAGGTAATAAAAGTGATTTTACGTGCAAAGGATAGCCCACAAACGGCAACGTCCTAGCCTCATTAGCAGCAGAATGACTTACGGTATTATTAGCCTTAGCTAAGTGTGGCCGTGTTAATTGCCAATAAGTCAGCCCCAAGCCAACTCCAGCCAAAGGAATACTCACCAGCCATAACTGTGTTAATTGAGCGTTAGGCGCCACACTTAAGGCCACCGCCATGGCCGCAAAAAATGGCGACCAAAATGCGGCAGCGGTAAAGCCTCGCACCAAAACAATCGATTGCTTTCGGCTTAATGTGGCTACTTGGGCTAATCTATCGCCAATAATAAATACCGACGATAAATTAATTACAGAGCCAAACACATGCACCGCCGCCAAAGTAGACGCAAGCGCCCCACGTCCGCGCGGTAAAGGCTTATCTTGCTCGTTACTCGGTCGACTGACCAAACTTAAAAAGCTTACTGCCACCAACATAGATAATAAGTTGGCGTTACTGCCCAATAAGCGCCCAGGATCAAGCTCGCCGCCCAGCCAAACACTAACGCCTAAGCAACCCAGCCCGATAACCAGCAGCACACTCGCCTGCAGTCGGTTACGTGACGACAGCCCAGGCCATAACAAGCCCGCCGCTAGCCAATACGCCACACCCGCACTGCCTTGCGGCATAGGCATGCCTAATAGCTGGGCGCTGATTAACAGCATGCCCAACAAAATAAGCCCACCCGCCACACGGCGACCAACCAACATAAAATATCCTTTAAAAATAAATTCAGCGCCGAGC
>NZ_JBQDEX010000010.1:0-28568 GCF_052084945.1 Oceanisphaera sp. | reverse complement strand
GCGCTGCATTCACCCCTTATACAACTTAGGGTTAAAGACATCGCGCAACCAGTCACCCAGCAGGTTGATCACCAATACCAACACCACTAAATACATACCCGGAAACGCGGTAATCCACCAAGAGCCGGAGAAAATATAACTAAAGCCCATGCTGATCAAAGAACCAAGCGAGGGTTTATCTACTGGCATACCTAAGCCTAAAAAAGATAACGCGGCTTCACTCATAATGGCATTCGCTACTTGTACCGTTGAAATCACCAAAATCGGTGATAAACAATTAGGTAAAATATGACGAAACATAATCCGCATCGACTTAAAGCCCATCACTTGTGCCGCTTCTACATATTCCTTTTTCTTTTCTGCCAACACAGTAGCGCGCACGGTGCGAGCATACTGTGGCCACTCCGCCAGACCAATAATTACCACCAGCATCAGCACCGCATATTCGGCATAAAAGTCGGCCCCCAATGTGGCCTGAAACACCGCTGAGACAATAATGGCTACCATCATGGTAGAAAATGATAACTGTACATCAGCAAAACGCATCAAGAGATTATCGATACGGCCACCAAAATAGCCCGCCGATAAGCCCACCGTAATACCAATTAGCAACTGTAAGGCCACAGCACCTAAACCAATAATTAAAGAGACTCGCGAACCATATAAAATGGTACTTAAAATATCACGGCCTTGTATATCAGTGCCGAGCAAAAAGCGCTCATCCCCCATCTCTAACCAGCTCGGTGGTAACTCTGAGTCGAGAATATCAATGGTCGCTAAATCATAAGGATCATGCGGCGCGATAATGGGTGACAGCAACGCCGCTGCCAATAACACCACAAAGACGCTAAAGCTGAACATTGCCACTTTGTCGCGGCCAAAATAATATAAAAAATCGGATTGTTTAAAACGTGCCCATCGGCCAAGGTTTACATCTGTTGTCATGGCATTATCCCTTTGCAGCCAAGTTAACCGTGGGGTTCACCACGCCATAAATCAAATCGACTAAGGTGTTTGTTAATACAAACACAAACCCGACAAAAATCACATAAGTGGTAATAAGTGGTGTATCAACCCGGTTAATCGCATCTAAAAATAACAAGCCGATGCCCGGCCACTGAAACACCGTCTCGGTTAAAATGGTGTACGCCACCATGGTGCCAATTTGCACGCCGCCCACCGTAATCAGCGGCAATAAGGTGTTTTTAAGTGCATGTACAAACCAAATTCGGTATTTAGATAGACCCTTGGCATGACCAAACTTCACATATTCTGAGCTCAGCTGCTCCAGCATTTCTGAACGCACTAAACGAATAAATAGCGGCAGCATAATTGACGACAAGGCAATGCTTGGCAGAATGAGATTACGAAATCCCTGCCAGTTAAATAACCCCGACTCCCAGCCCAAGGGGCTAGTGAGCTCACCGCGACCATAGGCCGGCAGCCAACCCAACTCTATCGAAAACACATACATCAACAGAATCGCGGTTAAAAAAACCGGCACCGAAATACCCACTATGCTCACGCCCATCACCAACCGCGATAAAAAAGCACGGGGCTTAATAGCCGAGTACACGCCCATAGGTATACTCAGCCCTATAATGAGCACGCTGGCACAAAACACCAGCTCGAGAGTGGCGGGTAACTTTTCAAAAATAACCTCAAGCGTTGGCTTCTTATAAAAGTAAGAGTCACCAAAATCACCTTGTAGGGCATTGCCCACAAAGCGACTATATTTGACCAAAAAGGGATCGTTTAGCCCCATTTCAGTACGCATTTGTTGGCGAGCCTCTTCCGATACCGACTGACCAACCAGCTCGCGTAACGGATCGCCTAAATTATCCTGAATCGAAAACGCGATCAGACTGATGACAAACATCACCACCACCATCTGAAACAGCCGCTTCAGTAAAAACGTTAACATTATCTATTCCAATACAGTAAAAAGTGAAGAGGAAAGTGTGAGGGATAAAGTGGACGACCTAGCCTCAAGGCTTCCCCCAAAACTAAGGGCTATTTTTGCCACGGAATACACGGAAGAACACGGACCAAAATGGCAAGACAAGAGCGACAATGGATCTTTAAGGTCTTACCACGTCAATATTCATTTTGGTCTTAATTTTTCCGTGGATTCCGTGTATTCCGTGGCCAAGAATATCTTTAAAGAAAAATGACCACGGAACCCACATACAGGATGCAGTATGATTTAACGAATTTAATCGTTAACGACTAGGTCACCTAGGTAGGGGAAGTCCATGGCGTTAACCACCGCCTCTGCGCCCACATTATTACGGGCGCCCCAAGCAAGGTCTTGCCAATGCAGGGGTACAAATGCGGCGTCGTCATACAGAATTTTTTCTGCTTGTTGTAACATTTTACCGCGCTTTTCACCGTCGGTTTCTAAGTTTGCCGACTCCACTAACTCATCGAGCTCAGGGTTCGAATAATGACCACAGTTATACTGACCACGGCCAGTTTCTTCACTGCGCGTCATGGTTAAAAACTCAGAGAAGTTAGCCGCATCTTCGGTATCTGAGTGCCAGCCTACCATCAGCATATCTGCGGCACACTTATCAAACTCCGGCCAATATTGCGCCACAGGCATGGTTTTTAGATCGACATCAATATTAATGCGCGCCAGCATGGCTTTAACGGCTTCGGCAATTCTAAAATCATTCACATAGCGATTATTAGGCGCAATCATGCTGATTTTAAAGCCCTCTTCATAGCCGGCTTCTGCCATTAAAGCTTGAGCTTTTTTCACATCATAACGAGGTTTAAGATCGGCATTATGCCCCACATAACCCGCTGGTGTTTGCTGAGATGCTGTGGTACCAAAGCCGCGCATAATGCGCTTTACAATACCGTCTTGGTTCACGGCATAGTTGATGGCTTGACGCACTCGCACATCTTTAAAAGGTTCAAAGCTATCTTGATTGAGCTGAAAGGTAATAATGCGCGTCCCCGACTCTGTCACCAACTTAACGCCATCGGCTGATTTTACGCGTCTTTGGTCGTTTGGTGACACTGGCTTAATAAAGTCGACATCCCCAGCTAACAAAGCAGCCACCCGGGTCGCATCTTCTTTAATAGGCACTAGCGTCATGTTTTGTACATTACCGTTAGACTCGCTATCCCAGTAATCTGCATGGCGCTGATATTCCACTTTCACGCCTTGTTGGCGAGATTTAAGCGTAAACGGGCCAGTACCAGAGGGATTAGTTGAGGCAAAAGAGCTGCCGTGCTTCACCAAGGCTGCTTTATCTTTACCGTCAGCGGTTTGACCGCTGTAATGCTGAGAGTCCATCGGGAATAAATAAGTAACGGTATTTAACACCAGTGGGAAAGGTCCTTTCGTCACTAAGTCCACCGTATATTTATCTACCTTGGTAGCGGCACTAAAGGGTTCAAAAATGGCCTTAAAATCAGGAGAGGCTTTCAGGCGATTAAAGGTCCACACCACATCATCGGCACTGAATTCGTTACCGCTATGAAACTTAACCCCTTGGCGTAATTGAAAACGTACTGTGTTTTCGTCTCGACGCTCCCAACTTTTGGCCAAGCGCGGCTCAATCTCAAAATCTTTAGTCCAACGCACAAGGGGGTCAAACAACAAGTGAGACATCTCTAGTGTGGCACCGGATATCTGCTCATGGGGATCCATAGACACAGGATCAGCATCATAAGCGATAGTAATGTCTGCCGCTTGTGCACTAAATGCCAGGCCTGCAGCCAGTAAGGCGGTGGTTATTTTGTTGAGTCCTTTTTTCATGTAACACTCCATTGATATGGTTAACAGTCAACTAATTATGAAGATATTGCGCTAGTAGCAGCAATATCCAGACCTTCTCGCGACATTCCCTTAAACTCGGGCATTAACGAAATTAGCGAGCGACTATAAGGGTCACTGGCATGGGTAAATAATTGTTCGGTTTCTGCTACTTCCACCAGCTGACCTTGCTTCATCACCCCGATGCGATCGCACATTTGGCGGATCACTGGGAGATCGTGACTAATAAAGAGCATGGTCAGTTTTAACTCATCCTGTAAGTCTTTCAATAAGTTAAGGATTTGTGCCTGTACCGACACATCTAACGCTGAAGTAGGCTCATCACAAATGAGTAATCGCGGCCGGGTCGCTAATGCGCGCGCAATCGAGATCCGCTGACGCTGGCCACCCGAAAACTCATGGGGAAATTTCAAACCTGCCGCTCGCCCTAGGCCCACATAATCAAGTAAGTCATGCACAATGCCGCTAATTTGCGCCTCATTGTTGGCTAATTGGTGAAAGCGAATGGGCTCGGCAATAATGTCCGCCACTCGCATGCGCGGATTAAGAGAGGAGTAAGGATTTTGAAACACCATTTGCATTTGGCGGCGCAAAGGACGGCGCTGTTTTTCACTTTTAATGGCGGTGAGATCGATCCCTTCAAACCAAATTTTGCCACTGTCTGGTGGGTATAACCCAGTAATAGAGCGGGCTATGGTCGACTTGCCTGAGCCCGACTCGCCTACTAAACCAAACGTTTCCCCTTCAACAATATTAAAGCTCACATCATGAGTGGCTTGTATATATTGACGGCGGGCAGCAAACATTGAATCTTTGGTAATAAAACGCAAATTACACTGCTCAACACGTAACAAAGGTCCGCTGTATTCTCGTTGATCTTGGCTTTGCCCGAGCCAATGACTTTTAAGATCCAGCGAGGCTTTCTCTGTGGCATCTTCAATATAAGACACCAGCGGAAAACGATGTAACTTTACATCTGAGCGGGGCACAGCAGAAATAAGGCTCTTGGTATAATCATGAGTGGGCGCCCCTAGTACTTGTTCAGTGCTGCCAATTTCCATTAATCGGCCACGGTACATCACGGCCACTCGGTCGGTGACATTCGATACCACTCCCATATCGTGTGTTACCAGCATGCAGCCTACGTTACGCTCTTTACATAGGTTTCTGATCAGCGTCAAAATTTGATCTTGAATCGATACATCCAATGCCGTGGTTGGCTCGTCAGCAATAATAAGTTCAGGATCACAAGACAGCGCAATGGCGATCACCACCCGTTGGCGCATGCCGCCGGAAAACTGATGGGGATATTGCTTAATACGCAGCTCTGGTTCAGGAATGCCCACAGCATCTAATAGCGAAATGGATTTTTTACGCGCGGCATCGCGGCTCATATCAGTATTGGCGAGCAGGGTTTCCACCATTTGGTATTCCACACTAAACAGTGGGTTAAGTGAGGTCATGGGATCTTGAAAAATAAAACCAATACGACTACCGCGCAAGGTGCGCATTTGACTAACATTTAAGCCAGAAATATTCTTACCATCTAAGAATACCTCACCGCTGGCAATGCGCCCAGGAGGGCTTAATAAATCAATAACAGCATTACCTACGGTAGACTTACCGGCCCCCGACTCCCCTACTACACCTAAGATCTCGCCTCTTTCTATACTCAATGAAAGATCATCAATGGCGGTCATTACGCCGTGGCGAGAAGGGTACTCAATTCGTAGGTTTTTTACTTCTAACAGGGACATGCTGATCCTCAAAATCCGTTTACGTCATCATCCATTATGGGGGAGTGATAGGTTCAGTCACCCCCTATTTTGCTGCTTTGCCATTGTGCACTTATCTTTATAGCAAGATAATCCCCATTGATTCGGAGTGAGTTCACAAAACCAGCAATAAATGTCAAAGACAATACAATAGATAGGATTTATGACTGACGGCGAACCAAAGGTCAAGCACAAGTGCAACATTAATGGAGTTTTTGTTCTAAACAGAAGAGAAGGGAAAGCTGTACGCTATACGCTGACCGCTGTACGAAAAATAAAAACCAGTGCTTTTCTTTAACGTAAGGCGGCCAGCGTACGACGTTGTTTTCGCGGTGTTTAGGTTTGGTCTATCAGCACTAAAAATACTGGGCGAGTAGCTGTAAGCAAATTAAGGCAAATAAGCCGGCAATGACATCATCTAACATAATGCCAAAGCCACCGTGAATCCGTCGGTCAAACCAGCGAATGGGCCAAGGTTTTAAAATATCAAAAATACGAAACAGCACAAAGCCCACTACAATCCAAACCCAACCGGCAGGGGCGGCAAACATGGTGATGCCAAAGCCAATAATTTCATCCCACACAATAGCACCGTGATCGGGCTGACCTATGGCGTCTGTCGCGACATTACAAATCCAAATACCGACAATAAAGCCCACTACCAAAATAGCGATATACCAAGGCGCTGTTAAGCCTTGTATCAACCAATATAACGGAATTGCCGACAAGGTCCCCATGGTGCCTGGCATAATGGGGCTTAACCCGCTACCAAACCCCAATGCCAACAAATGCACCGGATTAGACAGCTTCAAGGATGCCAATTCAGGTTTTCTCATGCAGGTGCTCCTAAGGCTCGCTGTTAGCCACTTAGTACTTGGCTTTTACTTTTATAACTAACGAAAATGATCCCAGCTTTGGCTGCTAAGCTGATAAGGCTGGTCTTCTACTGATAACTCAACGTCTGGCTCACCGCTAAACATGCGCCCCACTCGAGTAAACTTAACCCCACAATGTGCCAACGCTGTTTCTAATTGACCGCGATAGAGCTCAGGTACGGTAAAGCATAATTCATAATCATCTCCGCCCGTTAGTGCTAACTCCCACCCCCGCTCTTGAGAAACAGACGCTTGCATCGCATTACTTAACGGGATCTGCTCTAGCTCTATTTTTGCGCGCAAGTGAGATGCGCGAGTAATATGCGCTAAATCTCCCAGTAAACCATCAGACAAGTCCAAGGCGCTAGACGCAATATCACGCAGTGCTTGCCCCACTAAAATACGCGGGTGAGGATGCTCAAACTTGTGGTGTACAAACTCTTGGTACTCTTTAGGAACCTCAATATTACCTAATGCCTGTTGTAGCCCTAATGCAGCGTCTCCTAAGGTGCCGGTCACATAAATACCATCGCCAGCCTCTGCCCCATTGCGCCTTAACCCTTTCCCCTCAGGTAGCGTGCCTTGTACGGTGACAGTGATAGACAAGGGCCCTTTGGTCATATCACCACCAATAAGTGCCACATTATAATATTCTGCCAGCTCAAAGAATCCCGCACAAAATCGCTGGATCCAGTCTTGTTCGACCTCGGGCAGCGTCAGTGCCAATGACACCCAACAAGGATCTGCCCCCATGGCCGCTAAGTCAGACAGGTTAACTGCCAGCGCCTTATGACCTAACGCTTCAGGAGCCATATCAGCAAAAAAATGCACACCACTCACTAAGGTGTCGGTACTTACCGCTAATAACGTATTGGCAGGCATTTGCAGTAAGGCACAGTCATCACCTGGCCCCATGACTACATCTTTACGATGGCTGGCCACCGTAAAGTAGTGTTTTATTATATCGAATTCATTCATATAAAATGAAAGCCAGCAATTGCTGGCTTTGTTCCCGTGCTTATTGTTATTTTTTCAACTGCTTGGTGACCTTATCCAGTACACCGTTCACAAAGCGGTGACTTTCTTCAGCAGCAAACGCTTTAGCCAGTTCAATAGCTTCGTTGATTACGACGCGATAAGGAACATCTTCCCGTCGCGTTAGCTCATAAGAAGCTAAGCGTAATACCGCCTTATCAATCAAGTCTAGGTCAGATAATGGACGAGAAAGATAAGGCGAGTAAACCGCATCCAGCTCGTTGGCATGCACAGAGACGCCAAACAAGAGATCACGGAAATAGTCCAGATCTACGCCTTTCGTATCTTGTTCTAATGCAAATTGCTGGGCAATATCGGCCACGTTATCCTGGGTAACTTGCCACTGATAAAGGGCTTGGATAGCGAGACGGCGGGCCTTGCGGCGTTCGGACGGTTTCAATGCAGTACTCCTCTTAGTCCAGCTGTTGCAGGACATTAATCATTTCAAGTGCGCTGAGGGCGGCTTCTGCGCCCTTATTACCCGCCTTGGTGCCAGCACGCTCAATGGCTTGTTCTATGTTTTCGGTAGTTAATACCCCAAAGGCAATGGGTATTTCTTGATCCATCATGACCTGCGCCATGCTGCCGCTGTTTTCATTAGCAACCAAATCAAAGTGATAGGTTCCACCACGGATTACACACCCCAATGCCACTATCGCATCGTATTGACCGGTTTTAGCTAGCTTTTTACATACCAATGGCATTTCAATGGCACCAGGGACTTTAACTAACGTAATATTATCGTCCTTGACTTGTCCCTGACGTTTGATCACATCCAATGCGCCAGCCACCAAGCTGTCGTTAATAAAGCTATTAAAGCGGGCGACAACGATCGCCACCTTGGCTTCGGGAGCGGCCATAAGCCCTTCGATTACCTTCATGGGAATCCCTGTGTAGACAAAAAGTGGCCGTATTCTAACACAACCTGAGGGTGACAAAAGTCATTAGATGACGAACTTATGCTATCACGTCTTACCTCCTGCACGATGCAAGCATAAATCACTTATATCAAGATGTGCACGCTCTCCTTCTCAGCCCAACAGCGCCTTTTGTGAACACAGACCATATAAAATAAACAACAAACCGCTACTTAATAGCTAACTCTGCGATAGAATACCCCAACACTTGCCAAATATCGGCCAAGAATACTATTTATAAGATATTTATATGGCAAAGCTGCACTTTATATAAAACCAAAGCCTTACTTTTTCTTTGAACTTTCACACAATATAGAGGTACTTATGCTGCCAGAACGTCGAGGTGATTTATTGATACTCATGGCTACCCTGCTCGCCTCGGCAGGCTGGCTATTCTCAAAAGAAGCCATTGCCGGCTTACCTCCGATTGGGTTTATTGGCTGGCGTTTCTTGCTGGCCGCCATCATTATGCTGCCCTTTTGCTATCGACAGCTGTTCACACTGTCTATTGGGTTATTGCTTAAAGCCGCAGCCATTGGCTTGGTGATGACCTTAAACTTAGTGTTTTGGATTCAGGGAATATCTAACAGTGATGGCATAGGTGAAGGCGCATTTATTATGAGCTTGGCCATGTTGCTGGTGCCACCATTAGCTTGGCTGATATTTAAAGAGCGCCCTACGCGCTCATTTTGGGTCGCCCTGCCCATTGCCGTGCTGGGACTATTTTTACTGACTATGGGTAATGGTTTAAGCTTTTCTAAAGGGCAGCTATTCTTTTTAGCCGCTTCATTCTCTTTGGCCATGTATTTTAATTTAAACAGTCGCTTTGCGCGGCGCATCGATCCTGTGGCGCTCACCTGCATTCAGCTGGCCGTGGTAGGACTTGTGCATTTGCTTTATTCAGGGCTATTTGAACAATGGCCAGCGCAGATAGCGCCGGTCACTTGGGGATGGTTTGCTGCCAGTGTACTACTGGCAACGTCATTGCGTTTTGGCAGCCAAACCTTGGGCCAAAAATACAGCAATGTGGGGAATGCGGCACTGATTATGATGCTAGAGCCGATATGGACGGTATTAATCAGTGTTTTTTGGTATCACGAACCCATGCCGGCACAAAAAGTTGTCGGTTGTATATTGATATTAACCGCACTACTGAGCTATCGCAGCGCCAGCCTACTCACTTGGTATCGCCTAAGAAGAAGTCAGCGCCACACACCTAGTGCCTAGTACCAAGCCAACATTCACTGCCTTGTGTTTGGCTTGGTGCAAGGAACTATTCTTTAGCGGTTAATGCCTGACCTTGATATTCAATACCTTGCCACCCGTGTTGCATAAAGTGGCGGATATTTTGGTGACCATCACCGGCTAAGTCCAATAACACGTCTCGATAGTGCTCACCAAAACACCCTAAGGTTTGATCTGGGGTCAGTTGATGCAATTGGCCAAAGGCAAAAATTTTGCATGAGCCATTATTTTGCCCCGCTTCATTACTTAAGCCGCCGTTGGTAAAAGCGGTGGGGGTAAAGTCATAGTTTGCCTCTATTACTGCCAAGGCATCAGCAAAGCTCACTTGTTCTGGGCACTGCTGCAGTGCCGTAATTAACTCGTTTTCAGTCATGGGTTTCCTTAATCGTTAACATAAAATAGGGCGAACAATACACCTCGCCCTAATGGGTCGCTTACTGATGCAGCGCTAAACACTCACACAGAAAACGACTAATATCGGCAATTTCTGCTGCGCACACACTGTGCTCCATCGAATAAGAGTGAAACTCAGGCGTGTATCCCCATTGTTGCAACTGCTCACAAGCTCGCTCTGCAAGCACTAAGGGGACCACTGCATCGCGGGTGCCGTGCATGACCTTAATCGGTAATGAATGATTCGCCTGATGGCGCTGCACCGTATCGGCAGTGGCTAAGTAAGTCGACATGGCAACCAAGCCTGCTAGGGGATGCTCACAACTCAGCGCCGTTTCATAGGCCACAGCCCCACCTTGAGAGAAGCCGGCCAATATAATGCGTTGACTGTCGATGCCCTCGGCTATTTGTTGGTCAATAATACCTTGAATGGCACGTGCCGATGCCCGCAACTGACGCTCGTCCACTTCACGGTCTAAATTCATGGCCATAATATCGTACCAAGCTGGCATCCGATGCCCGCCATTAATGGTCACCGGTATTTGTGGTGCATGAGGAAAAATAAAGCGCACCGCACTGCCTGCGGGCAAACCTAACTCGGGCACTATTGGCTCAAAATCATGGCCATTGGCCCCTAAGCCATGCAGCCAAATCACACAAGCTGTCGGGTTGGGGGCCGTTTCTTTTATAATGGCATTAAGTGTCAATTGAGGCTCTCCATATCAAAATGCTTATAAAAATCTGTCACTAATCAACGATATACTCAACGACTTCTAAGCCGAATCCTGACAGTGCATGGTAGCGTTTAGGCGAGCTTAATAGCTTCATTTTGCCCACGCCCATGGCTTGCAATATTTGTGAGCCTACCCCTACACGGCGTGAAGTCCCTTGCCATTTAGCCGCTGCTGGGCGCTTGCCTTTATCTACAGCTTCAAACTGGCGCACCAGTGATAATAAATGATCGGGCGTTTCTTCACGGCCTAAAATCACCATCACACCCCCTTCGTTAGCAATACGCTGCATTGACTTATTGAGCGGCCAAGTACGGGCAGAGTGACGGTCAGTCATTAGTACATCGGTAAACATATCGTGAATATGCACCCGCACTAAAGTCGGCTCTTCAGCGTTCACTTCGCCTTTTTTAAGGGCAAAGTGTACTTGATTATCAATGGTGTCTCTAAACGTGACCAGCTCAAAATCACCAAATTCAGTGGGTAAGTTACAACGCGAGACTTGTTCAATGGTAGTCTCATGCTGATTACGGTATTCAATTAAATCAGCAATGGTCCCAAGCTTAATATCATGCTCTTTAGCAAAGACTTCTAAGTCGGGGCGACGCGCCATGGTGCCGTCTTCGTTTAATATTTCTACAATGACAGCTGAAGGCTCTAACCCCGCTAAGCGGGCCAAATCACAACCGGCTTCGGTGTGACCGGCACGTGTTAACACACCACCATTTTGCGCTTTTAGGGGAAAAATATGCCCAGGCTGCACCAAGTCACTCGGCTTAGCTTCAGGTGCCACTGCCGCTTGTACCGTACGGGCACGATCGGCGGCAGAAATGCCTGTGGTGACGCCTTCGGCTGCTTCAATAGACACGGTAAAGGCGGTAGAAAACTGTTCGGTGTTATTGCTCACCATTTGTGGAATATCTAACTGGCGACAACGCGCTTCGGTCAGCGTTAAACAAATCAGGCCACGGCCATATTTGGCCATAAAGTTAATGTCTTCTGGGCGCACATGGTGCGAGGCCATGATCAAGTCGCCTTCGTTTTCGCGATCTTCATCATCCATTAAAATAACCATCTTTCCCTGACGAATATCGTCGATGATGTCTTGGGTATTACTTAACGCCATGAGTTTGTTCCTTAGGTATCTAAGATCTAGTGATCTTCATAAAACGGCTTATGGATCATACTGTCGGCGGCCAGGGTCGCCGACAGCCACACTGCACACCAGGGATATCAGCTTTTGATAAATCGAGCGGTCAGTTTAATATCATCACCCACTTGGCGGCAATCTTGCCATTGCAATTGAGTGACCTCGCTCATTGCAATACGCTCTGGCACATCAAAGAGTCCTCGTGCTTGGCTGCCCATTAATTTAGGCGCCTGATACAGCACCAGTTCATCAATCAGTTCATTTTCTAACAGTGCACCGCCTAAGCGCGCCCCTGCTTCAACCCAGAGTGAGTTGATCTGGCGACGACCAAGCTCTATTAGCAAAGCGGATAAATCAAGCTGCTTGCTAGCGGTTAGCGTTAGTACACACTCTTCCACTTGCTCACTAAAGCCCCCGGTTATTTGTCCGCGCACCAGTAATATTGGCCCTGGTACACTAAATAATGTCAGCGAAGGGGTGAGACGATTTTGAGTATCGATAATTACCCGCAGCGGTTGGCGCACTGTGGGGGGGGCTGCATCATCAGGGGTCACATTTGTGTAATCTGCCTGCACATAAGGTGGCAGTTCATGCCAACGCACATTCAAGCTGGCATTATCCATTAATACCGTATCGGCACCGGATAAAATGGCACAGCTCAAGGCTCTGTGGTGTTGTACATCGCGCCGAGCCGCAGGGCCTGTGATCCATTGGCTTACACCATTGGCCAGTGCGGTTCGCCCATCAAGGGTTGCTGCCAACTTTAACGTTACCCAAGGCAAACCGGTTTGCATACGGTGCATAAAGCCACGGTTAATGGCTACTGACTCTGCGGCCATTAAGCCGGCCTTGGCCTCTATGCCCGCCGCTTGCAACATGCGCAAGCCATTGCCAGACACTTGCGGGTTGGCATCTTCACTTGCCACAACCACCCGTGTTACTCCCGCATCAATTAAGGCCTGAGCGCAGGGGGGCGTGCGGCCATAATGCGAACAAGGCTCTAAGGTGACATAGGCCGTTGCCCCTTTGGCAGCTGCACCGGCTTGGCGCAGGGCAAACACTTCGGCATGAGGGCCGCCAGCCTGTTGGTGATACCCCTCTCCTACTATCTGGTTATTATTCACCAGCACACAGCCCACCGCAGGGTTAGGGCTAACTGTAAAGCGCCCGCGCGCGGCGAGTGCCAAAGCTCGGGCCATGTAAGTCGCATCTTGAGAATTAAACACTTATTGCTCCAGCCGGGCGATCTCTTCACCAAATTGACGTAAATCTTCAAAACAACGATACACAGAGGCAAAGCGAATATAGGCCACTTTATCAAGCAACTTGAGCTCTTCCATCACCAAGTTGCCAATATATTCAGACTTCACTTCGCGCTCACCAGTGGCGCGCAATTGAGACATAATGCGACAAACAGCTTGTTCGATCGCTTCTATACTCACGGGGCGCTTTTCTAAGGCACGTAACATGCCGGCTTCTAACTTATCTTCGTTAAAAGGCTCACGTACATCGTTGGTTTTAATCACCCTTGGCATGACCAACTCAGCGCTTTCAAAGGTGGTAAAGCGCTCTTTGCAGGCACAGCATTCTCGCCGGCGACGCACTTGCAAGCCCTCGCCGACTAAGCGCGAGTCAATCACTTTGGTATCGGTTGCTTGACAGAAGGGACAGTGCATAGTGCCTCCAAGGGCTAAAAATCGGCCTTTAGTGTAAATAAGCAGACATAAGAATGCTAGTAACGGCTTAAAAGCAGCGCCGAGCGCCTAGCTTAAAGAAAAACAGCAATGCCAAAATTTACATACTGCACAAATTGCTTGGCGTGCCACCGCAATGACAAAAAACACCTACGTTAACATGGTGCAAAAATGTAGAGGCCGCTTCAGCTGGCCGGTGGCGCGCAGCGGCACAAAAAACCATCAAACCACGCCATATTTAAAATCGGTGTGTTTTTTTTCGTACAGCGGTCAACGTAAAGCGTACCGCTGAGTCGCTAAAAAAAACGGGGCCTGTTGGCCCCGTTTTTCATCTTTTAGCTTACACCATTTAGGCATAAACAGGCAGACGACGACAAATTTCTTGCACCTGCTCTTTAACACCGGCAATGGCAGCATCATCGTTGATATTGTCTAACACATCGCAAATCCAACCGGCCAGTTGGCGCACATCGGCTTCATTAAAACCACGACGTGTGACTGCTGGTGTACCAATACGAATACCTGAGGTCACAAAAGGCGAGCGCGGGTCATTAGGGACGGCATTTTTATTTACCGTAATAAAGGCTTTACCTAAGGCGGCATCAGCTTCTTTACCCGTGATCCCTTTATCGATTAAATCAACCAAGAACAAGTGGTTATGGGTACCGCCAGACACCACTTTATAGCCACGCTCAATAAAAGCGGCGGCCATGGCTTGGGCGTTTTTCAACACCTGACCTTGGTATGTTTTAAACTCAGGTTCCATGGCTTCTTTAAAGGCCACCGCTTTACCCGCAATCACGTGCATTAGGGGGCCGCCTTGGCCACCAGGGAAAACCGCTGAGTTTAGCTTTTTCTCTAGCGCTTCATCATTAGATGCAGACAAGACTAAACCACCACGCGGGCCGGCCAGTGTTTTATGGGTGGTGGTGGTCACCACATGAGCATGTTCAATGGGGCTTGGGTAGTGGCCGGTGGCAATTAAACCCGCAACGTGTGCCATATCTACCATAAACCAGGCGTCAATTTTATCGGCAATCTCACGCATACGCGCCCAGTCAACAATCCCAGAAAAAGCAGAGAAACCACCAATAATCATTTTTGGCTTATGCTCAAGCGCTAATTGTTCCATTTCTTCGTAATCAATAACGCCTTCATCATTAATGCCATAAGGAATAATGTTGTACATTTTTCCCGAAAAGTTAGCCGGCGAACCATGGGTTAGGTGACCACCATGAGCCAAGTTCATGCCCATAACAGTGTCGCCAGGCTTAACTAATGCCATAAATACTGCCGAGTTTGCCTGAGAGCCTGAGTGCGGTTGCACGTTGGCATAAGTGGCACCAAAGAGCTGTTTGGCACGCTCAATGGCTAACTCTTCTGCAATATCAACATACTCACAACCGCCATAAAAGCGCTTACCAGGATACCCTTCAGCATACTTATTCGTCAGCTGAGAACCTTGCGCTTGCATTACACGAGGGCTGGTGTAGTTCTCTGATGCAATTAGCTCAATGTGCTCTTCTTGGCGTTGAGTTTCATCACACATTGCTTGCCACAACTGGGGATCATAATCGGCAATATTCATGTCACGCTTTAACATCCGTCTCTCCTGACTCATGGGGGGATAGGATCAATCGACCCTTATCCCTTAAGTTTACCCTTTAGGCTGCGTTCAGCCTAGCCCCGCTCACCCAGTTAACGACACTTATTTATCTTTACGTAAAATAGAAGCCCCAAGCACAGGACTCACTCATGACTTATTTCACCGCATAACAGGGGTAGATCTAGCTGATAAAGCCGATAGAATAGCATTATATTAATTGAGCCCAGCTTAACTTCGCTCATTTCTAATACACAATAATAGCCACACTCGTTGGGGAATATATGCAAGATTTTAAGGTCACCTCACAGCGCCGAGCCGAACTCTATTCTTGGTTTACCGCTTTATTTTCGGCTCCTTTAGTAGAGGATGAAATTAAGCAATTTGGTGGCTATGACATGCACGCTTTTTTAAACAGCTTAGCCACGCTTGATCCTTTACGCGAAGCAACTGAAGCCTTTCGCTTACAGACAGATAACGTATTAGCGCTCACCCAGCCACAACAAGAGCTAAGCCAGTATTACCAGCAGTTATTTGTACAGCAAGCCTTGCTTGATAGCTCAACGGTGAGTGACAGTAGTCAAGATGCCCTGTTATTTATTAGCGTACTGCTACATGAACACGGCACACAACTGCCCGATGACGATCCCTTAAGTATCGCTAATCACCTTGAGATGATGGCAACCCTCAGCATAAAAGCCATTTCAGCTGCTGATGAAGCAACACGCACAGCCTTACTTGATCAGCAAAGAGAGCTGGCCAATCAAGTGCTACTCAATGAACTGCCCGCCTTTGCCAATCAATGTAAACAACAAGACGCTTTGGGCTTTTATAGCAGTGCTGCTACTTTATTATTGGCTATATTTAGCATGGATATTCATTACTTAAATAATGTTGCACAATAATATGGCATCTCATCAACAACCTAAACCCAGGGTGTCACCACAAACGCAAGCTGAGGCCGAACGCATGGCTAAGGCGACCCAAAGGCCTGGACAGACAAAAGAACAAACCAAGCTGATTGCTCAAGGCATTCAAAAAGGCATAGACGAATATAAAAAGCAGCAAAAAGTACATGCCCGAGCAGCTGATAAAGCCAAAAAACAGCGTCTTCGCGCTGAACGTATTGCGCCAACCGAGGAAGTCAGCACGCCTGAGCCCCAAGCATCAGCGGCCCCCTCCTCTTCTTGGCTACCTTGGGCTCTACTTATCGCCAGTTGGCTTGGCTTTGCCGGTTATGGGTGGTTACAACACGCAGCCTAATGCATATTGGGCATTTATCGCGCATTTCATAAGGAAGCAGCATGCCCCTCAGCTTACCCGTACACACACATACAGCCCAAGGGCATGAGCGCCGCGTCGGGGTAGAGCTGGAGCTAAATGGCCTGTCTTTGCACACACTGGCCGACATAATAGCAACAACGTTTAATGGCCAGTTACAACCGGTGTCAGACTATGAAACTAACATCACCACCTCGGTCGGCACCTTTAGAGCAGAGCTCGACTTTGACTACTTAAAACGCCTCGCACGCGATCAGCGCCAGCAAGCACCCAGCGAGTTAGAGCAGGCGGCCACCGAACTATTAGGCAGTCTGGCTTTTCAATTGGTGCCCCTTGAGCTAGTCAGCCCACCCTTGGCATTATCGCAACTCGACAGCTTAACGCCTTTGTTTAGCCAACTGGCACAAGCCGGCGCTAAAGGCACTCGCCATGCCCTGCACTATGCTTTTGGATTACACTTAAACCCAGAGTTACCTAATACCGACAGCCGCACCTTACTACGCTATGTTAAAGCCTATTTATGCTTACATGACTGGCTAGAGACCCACGAAGACATAGTGGCGGCGCGTAAAATGTCTCCTTATATTCGTGCCTTTAGTCAAGAATACCGCCGTATAGTAATTGATGCTCAGTACTGGCCCACCTTATCGGCTTTTAGCATCGACTACTTAGCCTTTAACCCCAGTCGTAACCGCTCACTCGATTTGTTGCCCCTGCTGGCATGGCACGATGAAGCCTTAGTGCAAAGCGTGGTACAAGACCCCAAAGTCAATAAAAGACCCACCCTACATTATCGACTGCCCAATTCAGATATAGATAACCCGCATTGGTCATTTGCTCATGCTTGGCAAGGTTGGCTACAGGTAGAAGCTCTGGCCAATGATGAGCAAAAGCTGGCTCAAGTGTGCCAGCATTATGTCGCTCACTTAGACCAGCTTACCCCAGACTTTTTAGACCCTTGGAAATATAAGGTAACTCAATGGCTCAATTAAACGCCCCTAAAAGGCCACTGATTGGCGTCACCGGCCCCGACAGCCGCTTACCTTGGGCGTGGTGGGCCACCCGCTTTGCCATTTTTTTAGCGGGCGGTAAAGCGCTGCGCCTCACCCCTTCCCGCTTTCAGGCCCATAAAAGAGCAAAGTTACAAGGGCTGATTATTGGTGGCGGCGACGATATAGACGCGGCTTTATATGCGGAAGAGTCGGGTTTAGAACCCTATGTAGCCGATCCTGGACGTGCCCCAGCAGATGCCCAGCGCGACGCCTTTGAAATAGACCTGATCCAGCATGCATTGCGCACGCAGTTACCACTCATGGGCATTTGTCGTGGCGCCCAACTGATCAATGTAGTGTTAGGGGGCTCGTTACACCAAGACATTCGCCCCTTGCGCCAACTCACCTCTAACCGTCGCACCTTATTACCCCGTAAAACAGCATTGAGTATAAAAAATGGCCTCTTGTATCAGCTAATAGGCCAGTCTCAGTGGCGCATTAATAGCCTGCATCATCAAGCTATTAAGCGCCTAGGTGCCAAATGCCAAATTACGGTGACTGATGTGGATGGCTTTGTACAAGCCATTGAATATCAGGGGGCACATGCCATTTTAGGGGTACAATGGCACCCTGAATACCTGCCTTATCTCGCCAACCAGCGGGCGATTTTTCGCCATTTAGTGAGCAAAGCCAAGGCCGCGCCAGCTGAGCGACTTATTCCTAATGCTTGATTACCTGATTGTATTTAGCGCCAGCTTATTGGCCGCCACTGTGGCGCCGTTTTATTCTGAGGTGGTGTTAGCCGCCGTGCTTACCCGCCAGCCCGATGCCGCCTTATTACTCTGGTTATTAGCCAGCATAGGCAATACCTTAGGCTCAATCATCAACTGGTGGCTTGGCAAGTACTTATTGCATTATCGCCATAAACACTGGTTTCCCATCAAAGAAAAATCCCTAATGCGCGCTCAAGCAAGTTTTCAACGCTTTGGTATATGGACTTTATTACTGTCTTGGGCGCCCATTGGCGGCGACGCTCTCACTGTTATTGCCGGTATTATGAAAGTACGCCTGATGCCTTTCACCCTATTGGTGTTTATTGGCAAAGCCACCCGCTATGGGGTCGTCATCTATTTTGCCGAGCGCTTTTTATTATAAGTGAGCGCATTAACGGATAAAAATTGAACAAGGCGCACACAATTACCATACAAAACCATAACAATGACAAAAATTTATGTTAGTAATGGGTATATGGTTAGCTAAAGGTCTAATTGAGCGCAAAAATATTCTGCGCCACCTTAATTGCATAATAATTGTGACATAAACCTTATACCCTTTACCGATAAGCTATCCCTAGGGTTGTTGGTTATTACACCAAGGAGCGGAATAATGAGCGAAACTAAGCTTCATCCTGTTATGCCTCATATTGTTGAACATGCCTTAGTAGACGATGCGGGCTATCAGCGCATGTATGAAGAGTCGATTGCCAACCCAGAGCAATTTTGGGGCGAGCAAGGCAAACGCATAGACTGGATAACACCCTATACCAAGGTTAAAAACACCTCTTACGATCCTGGTCATGTCAGCATTAAGTGGTTTGAAGACGGCACCCTCAACCTCTCCGCTAACTGTATTGACCGTCATTTAGCCACCAAAGCCGATGAAGTCGCTATTATTTGGGAAGGCGATAGCCCAGAAGACGATAAAAAAGTCACTTATCGCCAGCTACATCAGCAAGTTTGCCGCTTTGCCAACGTACTCAAAGCCCAAGGGGTAAAAAAAGGCGACGTGGTCAGCATTTATATGCCCATGGTAGTGGAAGCCGCCGTGGCTATGCTTGCCTGTGCCCGTATTGGGGCTGTGCACTCAGTGGTATTTGGTGGCTTCTCGCCCGATGCCCTAGCCAGCCGCATGATTGACTCAGACGCTAAACTGGTGATTACCGCAGACGAGGGCTTGCGCGGTGGTAGAGCCGTGCCGCTAAAAGCAAACGTCGACAGCGCCTTAGCCAAACCAGGCATTCCCCCTGATTGCAAAGTGATTGTCTATCAACGCACCGGTGGCAATATTAACTGGGACGCTTCGCGCGATATTTGGTGGCATGAGGCCATAGCCACAGTCGACGATCACTGCGAACCCGAAGAAATGAGTGCCGAAGATCCGCTGTTTATTTTGTATACCTCTGGCTCTACCGGCACCCCTAAAGGCGTATTACACACCACTGGCGGCTATTTAGTGTATGCCTCATTAACCTTTGAATATATTTTTGATTATCACCAAGGCGATGTGCATTGGTGCACCGCCGACGTGGGATGGATTACCGGCCATACTTATATTCTTTATGGTCCGCTGGCGAACGGCGCCACCACCTTAATGTTTGAGGGGGTGCCCAATTACCCTAAAACCAACCGTATGAGTCAGATTGTTGATAAGCACCAAGTTAACATTCTTTATACGGCACCCACCGCTATTCGTGCCTTTATGGCCAAAGGCGATGAAGCCATTGAAGGCACCAGTCGCAGTAGCCTACGTATCTTGGGGTCGGTCGGTGAGCCCATTAACCCAGAAGCCTGGGAGTGGTATTTCCGCGTCATTGGCGAAGAACGTTGCCCCATTGTTGATACTTGGTGGCAAACCGAAACCGGCGGTATTTTAATCTCGCCGCTGCCGGGGGCAACGCTACTGAAAGCCGGCAGCGCCACCCGCCCTTTCTTTGGCGTACAACCGGCCTTGGTTGACGGTGAAGGCACTATTCTAGAGGGAGCCACAGACGGTAACTTGGTCATTTTAGACTCTTGGCCTGGCCAAATGCGTACCATTTATGGCGATCACGATCGGTTTGAACAAACCTACTTCTCTACGTTTCCGGGCACCTACTTTTGTGGTGACGGCGCCAGACGTGATGAAGATGGCTACTACTGGATAACCGGTCGGGTAGACGACGTGCTTAACGTATCAGGGCATCGCATGGGCACCGCCGAAATTGAATCGGCCTTAGTGGCGCATTCCAAAATTGCCGAAGCCGCCATTGTGGGTGTCCCTCACGAGATTAAAGGCCAAGGCATTTATGCTTATATCACCCTTAACGACGGTGAAGAGCCAAGCCCTGAGTTACACAAAGACATTAAAATGTGGGTACGACAAGAGATAGGCCCAATTGCCACCCCAGATATTATTCACTGGGCCGAAGGGTTACCAAAAACGCGTTCCGGTAAAATTATGCGCCGAATTTTGCGTAAAATTGCCACCGGAGAAACCGACAGCTTAGGTGATACTTCCACGCTGGCCGATCCGGCAGTGGTGGATCGCCTTATTGAAGAGCGCGGCCGAGCGTCTTAACTGGCGCTAATCACATACAACGAAACCAAAACGTCGCTTATGCGACGTTTTTATTATGCTAAACATAAAGAGCTATCAGGCTGCTCATAGCAATCTGGAAAACTAAGGACTATTTTTGCCACGCAAGACACGGAAAAGGCAAGAGCGAAAGTGATAACGAATCAAATATTGCTAATGGTAAGGGCTCCCCTACTAATAGTTGGGTGTTTGGCTCTTACCCTATAAAGTCTTTTTCAGATCTTATCTCTATTGTTCCGTGTTCTTCCGTGGATTCCGTGGATTCCGTGGCGAAAGGTTTTGATCAGTTAGTTTTACAGATTGGTATAAAAACCATAGCAAGGCCTAAAGAGATCGAATAAATTCAGCCCTACGCTCGGGGTAGATGGGTATCACTCAACCACAAGCTCTCTTAAGAATAAAAGCCCATTAAAGTAGTAAAATATCACATAGATCACAGAAATATCGCCCATATTCGTTTTACTGGTCGATAAAGGGTTAACAGCAGCGGTCTTTTATTGGTCTTTATCCGTTATTCAGCCAGCACCTTAGAGTAATTGACAGATTATTTAGTGATTAGACCAGTATTTTGCTGCCAATTTCCACGAAATCACTATAATTAACCAATATGAGGCGAGTCGAACAATTTTATTTGCCAGTACTGGGTAAAAACGGCTAGTCTCTCTGTAATTACCTATAAACACCGCAAGATAGACGAGGATTGCTGCACAATGGCCGATAATTTCCGAATTTTGTTGCTTAACGGCCCTAATTTAAATCTATTGGGCCAGCGCGAGCCCGGCATCTATGGCCAAGATAGCCTAAACGATATTGTTAATAGGCTCACTCAGCAGGCCAGCGAGCTTGGCATCACGCTCAGCCACCTTCAGTCTAATGCGGAGCACCAACTGATTGACGCAATTCACCAAGCTTATGGACAGCAGGATTTTATTATTATTAATCCGGCCGCGTTTACACACACAAGTGTTGCCATTCGTGATGCGCTATTAGGAGTAAACATTCCGTTTATTGAAGTGCACCTATCCAATGTGCATGCCCGTGAGCCCTTTCGCCAGCACTCTTACTTAGCCGACAAAGCAGTAGGAGTGATCAGTGGCTTAGGCGCTCATGGTTACGAATTTGCCCTAGAAGCGGCGGCGAGACAATTGCGCCACCCTTCATAATTTACTCATTAAGACCCACATAATAAGAGAATACTCATGGATATTCGTAAAATTAAAAAACTGATCGAACTGGTTGAAGAGTCTGGTATTGCCGAGCTAGAAATTGCTGAAGGTGAAGAGTCTGTACGCATTAGCCGTTACGGTAATCCTGGTCAACAACAAGCGGTAATGCAGCCTCAGTATCAACAGGTTCAAGCCGCACCTGCGGCACCCATGGCTGCGGCTTTAGCACCAGCTGCCACCGAAGAGTCAGCGGCTGCCGAAATTAGTGGTCATGCAATGCGCTCTCCTATGGTGGGTACTTTCTACCGCGCCTCTAGCCCAGGAGCGGCAAACTTTGTTGAGGTGGGTCAAACCGTGAATGCCGGTGACACCCTGTGCATCGTTGAAGCCATGAAGATGATGAACCAAATTGAAGCCGACAAAGGCGGCGTAGTTAAAGCTATTTTGGTTGATAATGGCGAACCGGTAGAATTTGACGAGCCGCTGTTCATCATCGAATAAAGGAAGTCTCATGCTGGATAAAGTAGTCATCGCTAACCGCGGTGAAATAGCCTTGCGCATCCTACGTGCTTGTAAAGAGCTGGGGATTAAAACGGTAGCCGTGCACTCTACGGCTGACCGAGAACTAAAACACGTATTACTGGCCGACGAGTCCATTTGTATAGGTGGCAATCAGTCTAACCAGTCATACTTGAATATTCCTTCAATTATTGCTGCAGCTGAAGTCACTAACGCCGTCGCTATTCACCCAGGTTACGGTTTTTTGGCAGAAAATGCCGACTTTGCCGATCAGGTAGAGCAATCGGGCTTTGTGTTTATTGGCCCAACCGGCGATACCATTCGTTTAATGGGCGACAAAGTATCTGCTATTGCCGCCATGAAAAAAACTGGCGTACCCTGTGTGCCTGGGTCAGATGGCCCAATTAGCGACGATGCGAAGAAGAACGCCTCTATTGCTAAGCGCATCGGTTATCCGGTGATCATCAAGGCCGCCGCTGGCGGGGGTGGTCGTGGTATGCGTGTAGTGCGCAGCGAAAGTGAGCTAGAAACCTCCATTACCATGACCAAAGCCGAAGCCGGCTCTGTGTTTGGCAGTGATGTGGTTTACATGGAGAAATTCCTAGAAAACCCACGTCACGTTGAAATTCAGATTTTGGCAGACGGCCAAGGCAAAGCCATTCACTTAGGCGAGCGCGACTGCTCTATGCAACGCCGCCACCAAAAAGTGGTAGAAGAAGCTCCGGCCCCTGGCATTACTGAAGCCATGCGTAAGTTTATTGGTGAACGCTGCTGTAAAGCCTGTGTTGATATTGGCTATCGTGGTGCCGGTACTTTTGAGTTCTTATACGAAAACGGCGAGTTTTATTTCATTGAAATGAACACCCGTATTCAGGTTGAGCACCCTATTACCGAAATGATCACTGGTGTCGACTTGATCAAAGAGCAGCTGCGCATTGCTGCGGGTATGCCACTGTCTATTACGCAAGAACAAGTTAGCGTACATGGCCATGCCATTGAGTGTCGTATTAACGCCGAAGATCCACAAAGCTTTATTCCAAGCCCAGGTGAAATTACCTTATTTCACTCACCGGGTGGCTTAGGCGTACGTTGGGACTCGCATATTTATGCCGGTTATAAAGTACCGCCTTACTACGACTCCATGATTGGCAAGCTGATTTGCTACGGCGAAAACCGTGACATAGCCATTGCCCGCATGACTCACGCGTTAAACGAGTTAGTGATTGAGGGAATTAAAACCAATATTCCTCTGCACCAAGAAATTATGCGTGACGAAAATTTCCGCAACGGCGGTACTAACATTCACTACCTAGAGAAAAAACTAGGCCTGTAATTGTTGTTCTTTTTCGTGTGATAAAACGGCGCCCCTAGGGCGCCGTTTTTTATGTTATTCTGCACTGCTGCGAAGAGGACCTTTAGTCGAATGAACAAGATTGTAACTGTCGCCCGCAGAGAAGCATTATTAAGCCTAGGGTTAGCCCTGCTGTATATGCTGGCTTGGTGGCTAAGCGCCTATGCCACTCCCCCCAATCTAACTTTGGGTGGCTGGCCGCTGTGGTTTTTATTAAGCTGCTTATTTAACCCACTGCTGTTTGTTGGTTTATGCCTGCTAATGGTGCGCTACTGCTTTAGCAGCGTGGCACTCAGCACCCCTGAGCCATTAAACACTCACACACCTGTGCAAGACCCTCATTTAAAACGAGATAACCTCAGTGGATCTTAACCTTATTGTTCCTCTTATTAGCTACCTCCTCCTCATGCTTGGCTTGGGCTTATATTTAAACCGTCAGCCACAACAAGGTAGCTTTATACAAGATTACTTTTTAGGTAATCGCTCTATGGGCGGCTTTGTGTTGGCCATGACTATGGTGGCCACCTACGCCTCTGCCTCCTCTTTTATTGGCGGACCAGGAGCGGCTTATAGTATGGGGCTAGGCTGGGTATTACTGGCCATGATCCAAGTGCCAACCGTATGGCTAACACTGGGCGTATTAGGCAAACAATTTGCGTATATTGCCAGACGCGTCAATGCCCTAACCATCAACGACATGCTGTATGCGCGTTATCGCAGCTCATTGGTGGTGATTTTGGCCGCCTTAGGCTTATTAGCCGCTTTTATTGCCACCATGGTGGTGCAGTTTATTGGCGGGGCTCGACTACTTGAAACCGTCACCGGCCTTTCTTATCAAGACGGCTTAATTATCTTTGCCAGTACAGTATTGTTATACACCCTCATTGGCGGCTTTAGGGCTGTGGTGCTTACCGACGCTGTGCAAGGCATTTTGATGTTAATTGGCACTGTAGTGCTCGTTGTGGGGGTATTACACGCAGGTGGCGGTGCCAGCGCCATCTTTAGCCAGCTGGCTGCCCTAGATCCCGGGCTTGTGACCCCTCAAGGCCCAGATAATTTTTTAAGCAGCAGTTTTATGCTGTCATTTTGGGTACTGGTTTGCTTTGGAGTGATTGGCCTACCCCACTCGGCTGTGCGCTGTTTGGCCTATAAAGACAGCAAAGCCATGCACAGGGGCATTATGATTGGCACTCTAGTGGGTGCACTACTGATGTTTGGTATGCACTTTGCCGGTGCCCTTGGCCGCGTACTGGTGCCTGAGCTGACCGTACCCGATAAGGTGCTGCCCACGCTAATGCTCACCGTACTGCCGCCGGTAGTGGCTGGCTTATTTTTAGCCGGCCCCATGGCGGCAATTATGTCGACCATAGACTCACAGTTAATCCAAGCCTCAGCCACACTGGTTAAAGACTTATACCTCAACTATTTAAGCCGTAAGCCCCCCTCAGAGCAGTTGATTAAAAGAGCCAGCCGTGGGGTGACCTTAGTGATCGGCGTCATTGTTGTTTGGGCCGCCCTTAGCCCACCCGATATGATCATTTGGCTGAACCTGCTGGCCTTTGGAGCCCTACAAGCCATCTTTTTTTGGCCGTTAGTACTCGGCCTCTATTGGTGGCGCGGCACAGCCACAGGCGCCTTGGCCTCAATGCTAACGGGCGCGATTAGTTATGCCGTCCTCGCCACCTTAGGCATTAAGCTCTTTGGCATGCATGCCATAGTGCCAAGCTTGGTACTATCTGGCTTGGCTTATTTCATCGGCTCGCTACTCAGCCCAGCTCCTTGTGCCGAAGTGCAGGCTTTGTTTGGAAGAGCAGAGAGCAGCACCGAGCACCCAGCGCCCGGCGCCAAGCACGAGACCAGCACCTAACAGCCGACAAAGTGGTGTTGTGTTTATGCCGTCATGCAGAGCTTGATTCAGTACCGGCATGACGGCCAACATAGGGACTTTAGCGCTCACCATTAATGATCACTTTCAGCTTTAATTGCTATTGTTCTGCGGGTTTCGTGGCTGAACGGCCTTTAATTTTTTGTTTGGCTTGGCGCCGGGCGCTGGGTGCTCGACGCTGGGTTTTTATGCTAGAATCTGGGTTTTACCTCTTAATGAAGTCACGCCATGCCTTGGATACAAATTCGCATTAATGCCACCGAAAAAACCGCCGACAAGGTCAGTAATATGCTGATGGGTCGCGGTGCGCAGGCCGTCACCTATATGGATGCCGAAGACGTGCCCGTCTACGAACCCCTACCCGGCGAAACCCTACTGTGGGATGACACTGTGGTGGTGGGGATGTTTGATGCTGCTACTGATCCTGATCCCATCATTCACTTTCTCAAACAATTTTATCGCAAAGATCTGAGCTATAAAATTGAGCAGCTAGAAGACAAAGATTGGGTGCGCGAGTGGATGGACAGCTTTCACCCTATGCGCTTTGGCGATCGCCTGTGGATTTGCCCAAGCTGGCGCGATGTGCCCGACCCAAACGCGGTAAACGTAATGCTAGACCCAGGCTTGGCTTTTGGTACCGGTACTCACCCCACCACCGCGCTTTGCCTAGAATGGCTAGACGGCCAAGATTTAAGTGATAAAACCGTAATCGACTTTGGCTGTGGCTCAGGGATTTTAGCGCTGGCAGCATTAAAACTTGGCGCCAAACAAGTGATAGGTATCGACATAGACCCCCAAGCACTGCAAGCCAGCCGCGATAACGCCGAACGCAATGGCGTAGCCGACAGGCTACAAGTGTATTTACCTCAAGATCAGCCCAAAAATTTAACCGCTGATATTGTGGTAGCCAATATTTTAGCCGGCCCGTTAAAAGAGCTTTCTTCTCTTATTAGCAGCTTAGTTACACCTGGCGGTCAATTAGCCTTATCCGGTATTCTCGATAGCCAAGCCGAGGGCTTAAATACCCTCTATCAGCAATGGTTCACTATGGATACGCCTAAGCTGCGTGAAGAGTGGGCTCGCTTAAACGGCACCAAACGCTAACGTTTATATTAAATCAAGCCTATTTTCAGTCTCAATAGTGCCGTTTTTTCCATAAAAAGGCACTTCATCATCTTGACTTATAAATATTTATCGATTGCTCAAATTATGACCTTTTCAGACTCATAAAAAATGCGTAATATACGCGACCCTGAGCAAAGATAGCTGTTACCTGATGGAAATTGGTCCTTACAAATTGTCTACCCCATTATTGGTGGCACCGATGGCTGGCATAACTGACAGACCATTTCGCACTCTGTGTTTACGCATGGGCGCGGGTATGGCCGTGTCTGAAATGATGTCGTCGAACCCCAAGGTATGGCAGTCTGAAAAATCGCTACGGCGCATGGATCATGCAGGGGAAACAGGTATTCGATCCGTCCAGATTGCAGGGGCAGACCCTGAATTAATGGCCGATGCCGCTCGGTTTAACGTAGACCAAGGCGCGCAAATAATCGACATTAATATGGGCTGCCCAGCAAAGAAAGTGAATAAAAAAATGGCAGGGTCCGCCCTGTTGCAATACCCACAGCTGGTACAAGAAATTGTTACCGCTGTAGTGAATGCAGTATCGGTTCCCGTAACCCTAAAAATTCGTACTGGTTGGGATCCTGACCACCGCAACGGCGTGCACATTGCTCGTATTGCCGAAGATTGTGGTATTCAGGCCTTAGCCGTGCATGGCCGCACCCGCGCTTGCATGTACCGGGGAGAAGCCGAATACGATACCATTAGAGCAATAAAACACGCCGTCTCAGTCCCCATTATTGCTAATGGGGATATCGACAGCCCGCAAAAAGCGCGCTTTGTACTGGATGACACAGGCGCTGATGCCATTATGATTGGCCGGGCTGCCCAGGGACGGCCATGGATTTTTAGAGAAATCCGCCACTATCTTGAACAGGGTACTCTTCCTGAGCCGCTTCATAAGGAGCAGGAGCGCGCCATGATCCGGGAGCACCTTATCGCACTACACGCTTTTTATGGTGAAGTGATGGGGGTGCGTATTGCCCGAAAACATGTGGGTTGGTACCTAAAAGATAGTGCTGCGGGCCGTGACTTTCGCAGTGAATTTAATGCTATTACAGACGCCGAGCACCAGCTTGACGCCTTAGGGCATTATTTCGCGAATATAGCTTAACGAACAAAAGAAGAGCCGACTAAATATGTTCGAACAAACGACAACTCCTGATGCATTGGTTACTACCACTAAATCTCCTACTTCTGAGCAGCCGACCCAGCGCCCCTTGCGCAACTCAGTAGACCAAGCGCTGCGTAATTACCTGTCCCAGCTAAACGGTCAAGAAGTAACTGAGCTGTATGAGTTGGTCCTCGCCGAAGTTGAAGCCCCCATGCTGGACGTGATCATGCAATACACCCGTGGTAACCAAACCCGTGCCGCCAATATGATGGGCATCAACCGCGGCACCTTACGCAAAAAACTCAAAAAATACGGCATGAACTAAGAAACCTTAGTTAACCTATTGAATTAAAAAGCGTTATCTCGAAAGAGGTAACGCTTTTTTTGCTTTACGTGATACACCATGTGACTCACTAATACCAACCGGTAACATTAACTAATCAAAATCTTTTAGCAACGGAACCCACGGCAGAACACGGAACAATAGAGATAAGATCTGAAAAAGACTGTATAGAGTAAGAGCCAAACACCCAACTATTAGTAGGGGAGCCCTTACCATTAGCAGTATTT
>NZ_JBQDEX010000009.1:16728-35518 GCF_052084945.1 Oceanisphaera sp. | reverse complement strand
CATCCATGGCGCTCGCAAGTCATGTGTTGAAGCCAGAGGGGGCGAGCCTGTCTCGCCGTGATGAATCGTATTCGCCTAACGAACATCCAGTGAATGTTCGCAGTAGGTTGATACGATGAATGTCATTATCCCGTAGCGTGTCGGTGGAGGAGGCCCTTTGCTCGGCCTGTACTGTGAAGCTAAATAGATCAGCGAGTTTTCCAGATTGGTATCAGTATGAGCCATATTAGGCTGTCTCTTTATTACCCGACTGTAAGTTGTCATAGCACAGCAGCATTACTTAAAAACGCGCATCTACCCCTAACAGCCACCCTTTAGATTTAACATCAATATCACGCCCAGCAACATCATCAAAAGTGAGATCAGATACTGAATAACCAAAACGTACACCTAAATCAATAGCCATATCTGTAGACCAACGCAGGCCTAAAGCTATCTCTTCACCGGATACATCTTGTAAGCCAAACAGTTTGCCATCAGCAAATAAAGAAAAATTTAATGGCAAAGCAAGTTCTGATGCCACATACGCATGAGCCGTATTTTCACTATCCAATCCTGTTACAGCGGTAAACTTAGAATAGCGGCTAATACCGGCCCCAAGATCCAGTGACACCAAGTTATTATCTAACAACTGATAATATCCCGTCGCCGATAGCTGCTCAAAACCTGTGGCGTCACTGCCATGCGTCAAATACTCCAGCAGTCCATTAGGTATTAGCGGTATAAAGTGCTCAAAAGCTGCATACGCACGGTAGTTATCCTGGTTGTCATTTAACGTCACACCGTTTACATCAAGTTCGGAGTAAAAATAATCAATCCCAACTTTAGCTCCTAGTGCGTCCGCATAGGCTGAACCAGAAAAAGCCGCCATGGCTAAAGAACACAATATAACAGTAGATTTATTCAACAGATAACACCTTATTAAGAGCAGGCTGCCAAGTAGAGCGACCTTGCTAGATGAGAAAACCACAAGATTGCACCATAAAAGCCAGCAACACACCACGCTTACTGATGTTTTGAGCACTAAGTGAACACCCATTTTGGGTTCATGACTTCCGAGCGCCATGGATAGCGTGAGTGCCGATATAGCATGGAGCACTTAATGGCCCTATCATGTGATGGTCGGTGGAGTCGATCCCTTTATCCGACTCTCGATTGTAGAGCCGCCTGTGATTAGGGCTAGCTGACAGCTTAATACCTCAAAGGAGGGAACAGAGATCAGCTCCCACGACCATGAAATGCCATGGACGGCATTTCCTGAGCCCCCATGGATGGGTTGATGGCGTGTCGAGGGAGGTGACTCTGTTTCCTCTTTATACTGCATTTAAATAGATCGATTATTTAGCGTGTTTGGTATTATACCACTTGGTATAAGCTTGTGTTTTTATATCAATACAAAAAAGGCGTGTGGATATTAACCACACGCCTTACTATTCTATCCTAATCCCTATTCACCCGTCAGCAAGCTAACTAATTGCCCTTTTCCATAATCTCGGGCTTTAAGCGGCGCGAGGTTTCAGGATAAAGTAAATTAAGCGCCACTGCACCACCGTCAACGACCACGGCGGCATGTTCACGGTTAAGCAACCTGGGTTCAGCCACACCACAAGAATGCGCAATACTTTCAATTTCATGTACTAAATTTTTATGATAATGAGCAATACGCGTAGCTTTAACATCAGGAACCAACCCTTGCTGCAAACGTGGGTTGTGCGTCGTAATACCGGTAGGACAGGTATTTTTATTACACTGCAGGGCTTGAATGCAGCCCAAGCCAAATAAGAAGCCGCGCGCTGACGTAACAAAGTCTGCACCCATACAAATTGCAGCCGCCACCTCTGTTGGGTTAATAAGCTTACCTGAGGCAATCACGCGCACCCTATCTCTAAGTTCATGGCGAATAAGCTGGTTCACTAACAAGGGTAAGCTGTCTCGTAATGGTAAACCGACACTGTCCATTAACGGCATAGGAGCCGCACCAGTGCCACCGTCTGAGCTGTCTAATGTAATAAAGTCTGGGGCAGAGTCAGCCCCTCTAGCATTTACACGCTCACAAAACTCTTTGAGCCAGTTGGTGGTGCCTAACACCAATTTAAAGCCCACCGGTTTACCGGTGACTTCGCGCACATGAGCAACAAAATCAAGTAAGCTATCAATACAGCCAATATCAGGGTGACGATTAGGGCTAATAGAGGCAACACCTTCTGGGATACCGCGAATTTGTGCAATTTCAGCCGTTACTTTTTCCGCCGGTAAAATCCCTCCTTTACCTGGCTTTGCGCCCTGAGAAAGCTTAATTTCAAACATTTTTACCTGCTCAAGATCTGCCAACGCCTTGAGTTTTTCATCATCCAAGTTACCAAGCTCATCACGCACCCCGTATTTGGCGGTGCCAATCTGAAACACAATATCCCCACCCCCCGCAAGATGGTATTTAGATAACCCCCCTTCTCCCGTATTGAGCCAGCAACCAGCTTTAGCTGCGCCTTCGCTCAAGGCTTGTACTGCCGGTTTAGACAGGGCGCCAAAACTCATGGCGGAAATATTAAAAAATGAAGGTGCATCGTAAGGCGTGCGGCAATGAGTCCCAATACGCATAGGTTGGGTTTGGGCTGCATCTTTTTCTAGTGTTGGAAAAGGGCAGTTTAAGAAGTAATAGGTACCAGGTTTGGATATATCTCGTGTTGAGCCAAATGCCACAGTGTTATTTACATTTTTAGCAGCTCGATATACCCAAGAGCGTTGCGCACGGTTAAAGGGCATTTCTTCTCGATCCATGGCAAAAAAATATTGACGGAAAAACTCCCCTAAATGCTCAAACATGTAACGAAATCGGCCAATAATAGGATAATTTCGGCGAATACTATGTGCAGACTGCCGCTTATCTTCGCGGTACATTTTTATACCCGTTACAGATAAACCAATCAGGGTTAATAGTAATACAGTGCCAACAACCACAATAAAAACAACTGCCGCTTGTGTCCAACTTTCGCTCATGGGGGCTATCTATCCATCTTATTAGTAAGAAATCCATATATGCTAGCTTGAAGTTAACATTAAGGCCAATGATGAATTAAAAACCGAGTAATAATAAGATAAACTCTGTTTTTGTTCCGATTGATAGACATAAATATGTCTGAAAGAGGATATAAAACAATGCAATCGATATTAAAAAAGGCGCTAGGTTAAGTTCCTAGCGCCTTTTTATACCAACCGTACTAAATAAGTAGTCAGTTTGTACCGTCTGTAAAAGCCAAACACAGGGGCCACTCCACCGACACGCTACCGGCTAATGACATTCATCACGGCAAGCTCGCCCCCTCAGGCTTCAACACATGACTTCCGAGCGCCATGGATGGCGTGAGTGCCGATAAGGAAGTGACTCTATTTCCTCTTTTATACTGCATGTTAATAAAACGAATATTTAATGTGATTGGTATTCTTTAATGGTTATCTATTTTTAAAGCTACTTTGCGCTAGGGCGTAAAGTAGGGAACAAGATCACATCGCGAATAGTATGCGAGTCGGTTAGCAACATTACTAAGCGGTCAATACCAATGCCTTGGCCGGCGGTTGGCGGCAAGCCGTGTTCAAGGGCGGTAATGTAGTCTTCGTCAAAGAACATGGCCTCATCATCGCCGGCTTCCTTTTGATCTACCTGATCTTTAAAGCGCTGCTCTTGATCTTCGGCATCATTAAGCTCAGCAAAACCATTAGCAATTTCACGGCCACCAATAAAGAACTCGAAGCGCTCGGTAATGCTAGGATCTTTATCATCGCGGCGCGCCAGCGGTGATACTTCGGCTGGGTACTCAGTGATGAATGTCGGTTGGATCAGACGGTGTTCAACGGTTTCTTCAAAGATCTCGGTGATCACACGACCTAAGCCCCAGCTTTTTTCTACTGATATTTTTAAACCTTCAGCAACCGCAGTCGCAGCTGCCAAACTTGTCAGCTGCTCTGCTGTTACTTCAGGATTAAACTCTAAAATTGAGTTTTTCATGCTCAAACGGGCAAAGGGCTGGCCAAAGTCGAAGCTTTCTTCACCGTATTGCACCACTGAGCTACCCAACACTTGGGTGGTTACAGTGCGCAGCATATTCTCGGTAAAATCCATCAGATCTTGATAGTTGGCATAAGCCCAGTAGAACTCCATCATGGTAAATTCAGGGTTATGGCGCGGTGATAAGCCTTCGTTACGAAAGTTACGGTTAATTTCAAAGACTTTCTCGAAGCCACCTACTACCAAGCGTTTTAAGTACAGCTCAGGGGCAATACGCAGATACATGTCCATATCGAGCGCATTATGATGGGTGATAAACGGCCGTGCCGTGGCACCACCTGGGATCACCTGCATCATGGGCGTTTCTACTTCCATAAAGCCGTTTACATTCATAAACTGGCGAATGGCAGCAACCACTTGAGAACGCACCTGAAAGGTATGGCGCGAGCTTTCATTGGTAATTAAATCTAGATAGCGCTGACGATAGCGTGTTTCTTGATCTGATAAGCCATGAAATTTTTCAGGTAATGGACGCAGCGCTTTGGTGAGCAGTTGAAATTTATCCATGCTGACATATAAATCCCCTTTACCGGATTTATTCAATACGCCTGTCACGCCCACAATATCGCCGATATCTAGCCCGGTGTACTGCTCTTTAATGATTTTTTGCGCATCTTTAGTGGCATACGCTTGAATGCGGCCGCTCATGTCTTGCAGCGCTAAAAAAGGACCGCGCTTAGCCATAATACGCCCAGCTACCGACACCTCTTTGCCTAACTCAACAAGTGCTTCTTTATCTAGCTCGCCAAATTCGGCTTGCAGATCGGCACTTAAATGTTGGCGCTGAAAATTATTAGGGTGTCCGTTCGCCGGACACGCTTTACGAATATGATCAAGCTTGGCACGGCGCTCGGCGATCAGCTTGTTTTCGTCTTGTACTTGCTCTGTCATGATTTGCCTTTATAAAAACTGATTTAAATTCCAGACTTGAGGCTGGCCTCAATAAACTTATCTAGATCACCATCGAGTACCGCTTGGGTATTGCTGGTTTCTACCCCAGTACGTAAATCTTTAATGCGCGAGTCATCGAGCACATAAGAGCGGATCTGACTGCCCCAGCCAATGTCAGACTTGCTATCTTCCATGGCCTGCTTTTCTACATTTTGTTTTTGCAGCTCATATTCATACAGCTTAGCTTTTAGCTGCTTCATCGCTTGATCACGGTTTTTATGCTGTGATCGGTCGTTTTGACACTGCACCACAATACCTGTGGGCTCGTGGGTTAAGCGTACCGCTGAGTCGGTGCGGTTAACGTGCTGCCCACCCGCACCCGAGGCACGATAGGTGTCGGTGCGAATATCAGAAGGGTCGATATCTATTTGAATATTGTCGTCAATTTCGGGGTAAACAAAAGCCGAACAAAACGAGGTATGGCGACGGCCACCTGAGTCAAACGGCGATTTACGCACTAAGCGGTGTACGCCCGATTCGGTACGTAACCAACCAAAAGCATATTCACCGCTAAATTTAATGGTCGCCGACTTAACGCCTGCTACATCACCGTCAGAGAGCTCAATAATTTCGGTTTTAAAACCGCTCGCTTCACCCCAGCGCAAATACATACGCAATACCATATTGCACCAGTCTTGGGCCTCGGTACCGCCCGAACCTGACTGTAAGTCCATATAGCAATCGGCAGTATCTTGCTCGCCAGAAAACATACGGCGAAACTCCAGTTCAACCAGCTGTTTATCAAGAGTCTCTGCATCCGCTTGCGCTTCATCAAAGGTTTCTTGATCGTTTTCCTCAACCGCCAACTCAACCAGCTCGCTAATATCTTGCACACTTTGATCTAGACCGGCTAAGGTATTTACGATGGTTTCAAGTGAGGACCTTTCTTTACCCAGTGCTTGGGCACGCTCGGGCTCATTCCAGACATCCGGCTGTTCTAGCTCGGCGTTTACCTCTTCTAGACGCTCTTTTTTTGCGTCATAGTCAAAGGTACCCCCTAAGAAGCTCAGCCCGTTCAGACAGCTCCTTAAGTTTATTATTCACAGGGTTTACTTCAAACATGGGTCACATGACTCTCTATTGTACTGAGTGTATTTGGCTATCTGCCAACATCTGGCTAGATTCTACCGAAAACCACACACAAACACAGCAGCCTGCCTGCATATTTCGTGAGTTCCTCATTTAGACTGAGCCACACCACTAGAAACAGTAAATACGAGCAATAATTAATACGCATTTACTCGATATGGTAGAGCTCCTCTCTATGAAAAATTAACTAAGCCTCTATACTTATCAAAAATACCCCCCAGCCAGAGACAGTACAATGAACAAACTCACACTAAAGCATAAAATACTGCTGAGCTTTATTATCGCGATTACCATTACTGTGGCCGCGATCAGTGCCATCAGCTTTTATAACTTAAAGGCGCAGCTATATGAAGACAGCACCACTCTTGTTGCTGAATTAAGCGAGCGCGAAGGTGAAAAAGTCAGGCGCTGGTTTGATGTACGTCAACGTATGTTAGCGGCTGCAGGGCAACAATTTGATAAAGCCCCCTTACCTTCCTTGCAGCAAGCCTATACCGCAGGGAATTTTACTGTTAGCTACTTTGGGACTAAAGATGGTGTGATGCACGACAGTGACCCAAGTATTGATCGCACCGGTTATGATCCCCGTAGCCGACCCTGGTACAAAGAGGCTACGGCAAAAAATGGAGCTATTATTACAGCACCTTATGAAGATGCTGCAGGATTAGGCACTGTGGTTTCTTTGGCTGCCCCCGTCAATATTAATGGCCAATTTAGCGGTGTGATCGGTGGTGACGTCGCGATAAAAACACTCATTGATGATGTGAATGCCATTGAGTTACCAGCTCAAGGCTATGCCATGATGCTAAGCAAAGACGGCACTGTTATTGCCTATAATGATGCATCAATGATCTTGCAACCTGCCGAACGCATCGATGACGACATTACCGTCTCTAATCAAGCACAATGGACACAAAGCGAACATTTGCATCAAGCACAATTAAACGGTCAAAATAAACTGGTGTATAGCCAAGCGGTACCTGGTACCGACTGGCAATTACTCATGATCCTTGATAAAAATGCACTAGAAGCGCCACTCACTCCCATGTTAATGCAACAACTGGGTATTGCTGCGCTGGTTGTCATTGTTGCCACTCTTTTCATTAGCTGGCTACTGCAATGGCTGTTAGCACCACTGCTTCGCGTCTCTCGGGCACTTGCACAAATTGCTGATGGTAAAGGTGATTTGACTCGTCGAATTGAGATTCAAAGCCAAGATGAAGTCGGTATATTAGCCGCTAACTTTAATCGCTTTGTCGCCAGCCAAGCTGAACTAATTGGCCAAATTCGCCATCAAGCGGTGCAATTAGGCACCAATGCCGAACAAGCCACAGTGCGTGCTAACCAAACCGTATCTGAGCTAGCCCGTCAGCAACAAGAAGTGACTATGGTCGCTACTGCCGTCACTGAAATGTCATCCGCGACCCAAGAAATAGCGAATAATGCTGAGCAAACCGCCACCGCAGCGCAGCAGTCAAGCACCAGTACCGCTCATGGTAAGCAGCAGGTAAACAAGACTCGTGACTCTATTTTGTCGCTGTCAGAAGAAATGGTAAATACCTCTGCGGTTATGGAGCGACTCGACACCCATGCCCGAGACATTTCAGGGGTGTTATCCACCATTCAAGGCATTGCCGAGCAAACTAACTTATTGGCACTGAACGCGGCTATTGAAGCGGCGCGTGCAGGAGAGCAAGGCCGAGGCTTTGCCGTGGTAGCCGATGAGGTTCGGGTGTTATCGCAGCGCACTCATGCTTCAACAGAAGAAATACAAGTCACAATTACGACCCTGCAACAGGCCACTAGCGAAGCGGTGGAGCTGATGGGCACCAGTCGTAACTTGGCTGAGTTAAGTGTGGATGATGCAGAGGCCGCCGCAACCGCCCTTACTGAAATCACCACGGCCGTGAGTCTAATTTCAGATATGGCCAGCCAAATTGCCACCGCTGCCGAAGAACAAAGTCAGGTCACCGGTGAAATAACACAAAACACCACTACCATTAAAGATGTAGCTGATGATCTAGCCGATGATGCCGGACAGTCGCTTGCGCAATCTAAAGACCTAAGCAAGCAGGCAGCAGAGCTCAACGGACTAGTGAGTACCTTTATTCTTTAATGTTTAATCTTTTATATATCCACATACGTAAATAAAAATAGGGAGCCAATATGGCTCCCTATTTTGTGCTTAATTGCTATTTATTATTTGGTTTTACAGGTTTTAATACCAAAAATGGAGTAGGCGGGGCAATTTCCCATTAAGGCGGTGGCCAGTGGGATCACACCTAACCATCCCCAAGGGGTTTGTGGGCCAACAAACACGATGGCAATCAGTGCTAAGCCAACAATAATGCGTACTGCTCGATCAATACTTCCCATGTTAACTTTCATTGGTGCGCTCCTATTAAGTACAGTGGGTGCTAATATTTAGCTTATCCGTACTTTACGTCTTTCTTAATCACCACTCAGTGATAAAGTCACATAAGGAACACAAAGCGATCAGCTGTCAGCGATCCATCAGATAGGGAATTGATTAAATCATGTTGACCCACGCTATTTTTGATTCGTTATCGCCCGACTTATTAGCGCAGGCCAAGCAGCAGTGTCAGGTGATGACTTTGGCCACCGAGCAAAGGGTATTTGGCGCAGGAGATCAATGCCCGGGCTTACCTGTGGTGTTATCAGGCTCCATTAAAGTACAAATGATAGGCGCATCGGGTAATGGCATCGTCTTGTATCGTATGGCTGAAAATGACATGTGCACCTTGTCTATTGGTTGCTTAATTAGTGGTACTGGCTATAGAGCAGAAGCCATTGTTGAGCAAGAAGCCCAGGCGATTTTAGTACCTCGCGGCTTATTTAATCGCATGATGGAGGCATCGAGTGAGTTTCGCTATCGGGTATTAACCAGTTACGGAAAACGCTTAGATGAGCTTATGATGCTAGTAGAAGAAGTGGCCTTTCGACGTATGGATCAGCGCTTAGAAGAATGGCTGACACACCACCACCACTTAGGAACTATGGTTATTACGCATCAAGAGTTGGCTGTCGAGCTTGGCACCGCACGCGAAGTGGTGAGTCGGCTCTTAAAAGAGCTTGAGCGCCAAGGCAAGGTCAAATTAGGCCGAGGAAAAATTGAGTGTATAGAGATAAAACTCAGCTAAACAAAGGTGATGCGCAATACGCCGTAAGCTAAATATCATCATTCTCTGATTTTAACTGACAGCGTAAAGCGTAAGACGTAGCGCATTTTTAGTCTCGACGTAAAATAGTCCCCCGATCGCCCACCGCATATACGGCACCACTTTGGGTGGCGCACACAGCGCGTAAGCCGACATCACAGCCGCTAGGTTCTGTTAACCATTGGCCATTTTCTAAACGTAACACACAGCCACGCGTCCCTACCGCAAACGCGCCGGCAGCAGAGGAGCCATCTATGCTTAGCAAATCTTCACGCAAGCGAGTAGCCATTTGTTGCCAGCGCTGACCATTGAAATGCGCTAGAGTACCGGATAAGCCTACGGCATAAATATTGGTTAAGCTGTCGCCCCACACGCTGTATAAGAAACTTTCGGTGCCCACATTAAACTCGGTCCACTCAGTGCCGTTGTAGCGCAGCATTAAGCCAAAATCACCAGGGGCCAACAAACGGTCTTGCGCTAAACCCCATAAACTATATAGCGCCGACTGCGTGCCGCTGGCCATACGTTGCCAACCCAAACCATCAAAGTGCAGAATTAAACCTTCATCGCCCACCGCATAAATACAATCGGGCCCAGTACCCCATAGCCCTAAAATAGTCACGTCTAAGTGCAGCTCATAATGCAGCGTCCACTCGCTGCCGCCAAAGCGATAAATGCGCCCTAACTGACCCCCGGCAAATAAGCCTTGGCCGCTGTCCCACAGGCAATGCACTGCCAAATCGCTAGGGGCAGGTAGAGCTTGCCAAGTATCACTGCCGGGCATCAGCTGCCACACACTGCCTGCTTCGCCACAGGCATAAAGATTGCCATTCACACCTTCGATAATGCCCCATAATTGGTGCTTACTGGGTACGCTCATTTGCTGCCAGCGACTCATTTCGGCGGCTTGCGGTGGTGGCGCCAGCGCTTTAGTAAAGTCGGCGGCAGCTGTCATTATTGTACCAAAGTCCCCGACCACCAGCGCTTCACCGGTGGGCAGCGGGATAATGTCCATTAAGTCATGGTGGCAATTGCTTTCTAGCTTATCGAGGCGCTCGCCTCGTAAGTAATATAAGTGGCCTTGATCGCCAACCAATAACACCCCTTCTTTGTAGCTTTTTAGGGCGCGCAGTCGCGGCATGGCTTGCTCAAAACTGAGCGCCTTAAACTTGCCAGCTTTATAGTGCACCAGCTCGCCACGAAAGCCGCCAGCATCAACAAAGTAACGACCGCCACCAAGCAGTAAACTGCCATCATCTTGCACCAGTAAAGTGGTAAAGCCAGAACTAAGTGGACAATCAAGCTGCGTCCACTGGCCACTGTTATCGCGCAGTAGTACCGTGCCCTCACCGCCCGCCGCATACACAAGATCACCAGCACAGCCTACGGCTCTGAGGTTAATACGGGTGGGGCTGGTTTCTGTTTGCCACTCTTGGCCATTGAAGTGCAAGATCACGCCTTCATCGCCCACCGCCCAAGCATGCCCTTGGGCATTACCGTCAATGGCAAATAATGGGGTGTTTTCGGCAACGGCCGCAAAACGCCCGCTGCGTTCGTCTATTTTAGCACCGCGCAGTTGTTGCCATTGCTCGCCGTCGTAATGCAGCAAGCTGCCCATCCACCCCACCGCATATAAGTTGTTAGCAGAGGTGCCCCAAATACCGTGCAAAGGCAAATTACCCGGCACCGACATTTGCTGCCAAGTACAGCTAGTTGAGCCATCCGTATTAGGAGAAAAGTGCAGCACCATGCCCTCGTCCCCCACCACAAATAATTCACCCTCGATATAGCAGCCAGACCACAGTACATCGCCATCACCGGCGCCCACCTCTGGTACTCGATGCCAAGGTGCACGCTGAGGAGCCTGCTTATCGGTACCCAGCAGTTGGCTGAAAAAACGACGACGATCAGAGGCTGGGGCTTGGCTCATAGTGTAATCTCACTTATAAAATTGGTTCTAAAAATCAAAGCCAAAATCAGTCGGCTAAGACAAATCAGGTTTAGCGCTTGGGGCTAAGCGATGGAGCCGCTAATGGCGAGCGCCCATTAACGAGGCCAACTGCGCACGCAACGCCTCTCGCTGTTCATCAGGTACATTACTCAAGGCCTGCTCCAGCTCAGGGTTTTCAAGGCCTGCTTGGCTAAAGCCCTGCAAAGACTGGGCGGCGGCTTCAACAAACGTCGCCTTAGCATGATCTAATACTGCTGCAATAGCCGGCGCAAAGGCACGGGCTTCCGGCCCTTCGGGCATAGATAACACCACAGGCACGCCGGTATCTGAGCCACTAGACAGCGTCAGCGATAAGGGAATTTGCGCAATAGAGGCCACTTCCACTTCGGCCAGTGCCGCGGCTAAGTGAGCACGAGGGAAGACATGAAACTCGGTGTCACAATGGGGGCAGGTGACGCCCGCCATATTTTCCACCACCCCAATTAACGGCAATTGCCGCTCTTGGCAAAAACGCACCGCCTTTAGGCTGTCCATTAGGGCGATTTCTTGAGGGGTAGTGGTAAGCAGTGCCGCCACATCTTGCCCCTCTAGCATATCGGCCAAGGTGATCAGCTCATTACCGGTACCCGGTGGCATATCGATAATCAAAAAGTCCAGCGGGCCCCAATCAAAGGAACCGATCAGGTGGTGCATAAAGTCGTGTTTATAAGAGTCGCGCCACACAATAGGGGTGTCGTCTTTTTCCATCATAAAGGCCAATGAGCCAACTCGCACCGGATACTCAATGCTCAGATATTCAAAGGCGTGAGGTGGCAAGCCCTGATTGCCTAGGCGCACTCTCTGGCCGACAAAGCCAAAGAAACGACTCTGATTTGGCCCGTGAATATCCGCATCGGCCACCCCAACTCGATAGCCTTGAGCCGCCAGTCCGGCGGCTACGTTGGCGGATACCGTACTCTTACCTACGCCACCTTTATTGGCCATCACCATAATAATTTGGCCAATTTGCTCTAAGCGCGATTCAATGAGCTCTTTTTCATGACGGCCCTTATCGCGGCTACACTGCGGTTCTTCAGGGCAAAACTGACAAGCGTGGCCACGGCCACAGTCGGTAGGTGCCAAGCTATGGGGATCAAAATGTGCAACCGTCATCATTATTCCTTATTTTTTGGTAGCGACTAGGCCTGGCTCTAAGTTTATCCAGGTGTGAGTCACGCGCTTATTGCCGTCGCGTTCTTCATCACTGCCCTGCCACAGAGCAAAGGCCATGGGCACGGTTTTGCGCTCAAAGTTAACATCAAACTCGCCTTGAGTGGTTAACGGTCGAGACATAACCACGTGCCAAGCATTGTCTTTATCTTGTTTTTGTTTGATGTAGGCTGCGTCACCGGTTACGGTTTGCTCGTCCAAGATAGTGGTGCTGCCATAGCCGCCGGCAGCCAGGTTTTCTACTGGATGATGATCGGCGCGCCAATACCAAATATTCACCGGGTGATCGGTCCCGCTGCCCATCATATAGGAGGTCTCAACACCTTTAAGGGCAAATTGCACCGCCACCCCATCACGAAAGTCATCGACTGTGGTCCCCGTATCTTGGCTTGCATCTTTCCAACGCAGCCGCACATACATGCGCTTATCGGAGCGAGCGACCTGAAAATACAGGTGTTTGCCACGAGTAGCGCCGTCTTCAAAGCGTAATTTAGCAGATTGATGCACCGGAGGCGCCACCTGTAAGTAAGTGCTGTACATGGGCACTCTATCCCAAATGAGATCGTCGGGATCATTTTGACTGCGTAAATAAATGGTGCCGGGGATTTTTGTGGCCTTAACCACATCACCGGGTTTTATTTGCGTGATATTGGGATTTAATTCATCGGGCTCTGCTTCTATTACATCAGGGCTCTTTGTCGTCGCAACTACAGCGTCTTCTGTAATCGCAGTGTCTTGCTCAGTAGCGCCATCTGCCACAGGCTTTTTAGCCGCGTCAAGGTTCGCTTGTTCACTGCTCTCAACGGCCGCTTGTTTTACACTCGCTTGTTCATGACTTTCATCATTCATCATTTTTACGCTGATGCCAGCAATCATCGCCGCCACCACCAGTAATAATGCCACTTTAAGCAGCGGCGAGGTTTTACGATCGTTAGCAGAGTTTGTTGGTACGGGCTCTTTCATAGCAAGCTCCTAGAAACACTTCATTAATTTCTTGTAGTAGGTAAAAAGTGGTCGGCATTAACTCACAGTGTTCAAACTGCTCACTCAGTCCCACATTGCCTGACTGGCGGGTGCGCCGCGCTCACTACTGGGTTTAGGGCAAGCGCCCACCTCAGCTTCTAAGTCCAATAACTGCGCCACCGCCCATGCCGGTAGTTCCTCTACCAAATGAGCTAAGTTTTCATCCAATCCATAACGGCTCTCTTGAGCGTAATGAGCGCGAATGGTTTGCAGCAAAGGCACCAAATAGCGGCTTAAAAAGTCTCGCTGTGCTCGACGATAAGCCGACGGTTCCTTGCTACTGGTTAAGGCCAGCCCTTCGAAGTGACACAAGAGCGCACAAAATTCCAACATAGCAACGACATGATCCGGCTCATCTTTATGGCCTTCATCTTCAATGGCCGCCGCCACGCCAAAGTGGCTATAAAAAGCCTGCACATTGAGCATAAAAGCGCCCGGTGTTAGCCCTGCAATCAGGCTAGAATAAGCACTGGCGACCAGCGGAACTCTAGGTTTACCGCGCTTACCGTGCATAAAGATGGCCATGTAGCCCATTTCTAATTGTTCGAGGCTTGCGCTGTGTTCAAACACTGGCCAAGGGGCGCCGCCTAAGGCTTGCCAAGCTTCATCCAATGCCGCTTGTAGTCGCCCCTCAGTTAGCGCTTGAAAGGTTTCTGTTAGGGGGTAGGCCAGTGCCACCGCCGCTAGCCGATAAATAGCCTCACGCGCTTGCGCCCGCGCAATTTGATGCTGATGTCGCTGCTGGTGAACCTCAGTTCCGGCAATTTTCATAACAAGGCTCCTGTTAGCTCAGCTTAAACATTTCGGCGTGTTTAAAGCCGATTAAGGTGTCCATCAGCTCGCTTTCTTTGCCGTCGGCTTTGTCTTGGCGCGCCGCGGCAAGCGTAGCCAGCACTTCTTCGACTCTAGGGCCAAATAAGCTTTCTAAATAGGACAACGGAATGCGCGGCTCGTCGAGTTGCTCACCATTAGGTCCAAACTTAGGCGGTGAGGTAGGCGGAATATAAAACACATTGGGCTGGGTGCCCCACTCGGCATGTAATGGCAGTGCCACTTTATACTTTTCGACCAATAAGTGGATTGGGCCTGCTTCATCATCGCGATAACCAATCCAACGAATACGGCCGACACATTGTTGGGCACAAGCCGTTGGCAGACCTTTTTCGATACGCGGATAGCAAAAAATACACTTCTCAGATTTTGAGATCTGCTCATTAAAATAAATTTTCTTATACGGACAGGCGTTCACGCAGTAACGGTAACCGCGACAGCGTTCTTGGTCGACCAATACAATACCGTCTTCTTGGCGTTTATAAATGGCGTTGCGCGAGCAGGCCGCTAAACAGGCCGGATTAGCACAGTGGTTACATAAACGCGGTAAGTAAAAATAATAGCTATTGGGGTAATCACCTTCGCCCTCATCTTCGTCCCAGTTGGCACCCCAGGTTGGTTTTACATGAGGACGCAGCCAAGGATCGGTGCCAGTCATTAACGCTTCTTCGTAGTTATATTCCCATGGAATACCGTAGTCTTCTTGGCTAGGCTGCTTGCCTAAACGCAGCGCACCGTCTTTATCAAAGCCGCCGCCCATGTTTTGGTAATCTCTTGGATAACCCAGACCTGGCTGGGTTTCCACGTTATTCCAATACATAAATTCACGGCCATTGCGGTTAGTCCACATCAACTTACAGGCGGCGGTACAGGTTTGGCAGCCGATGCATTTATTTAAGTCCAGCACCATGCTGAGTTGGCGTTTTACGGTCATAATACTTACCTCTTACACGGCTCTTGGGTCGTTGATGTCTTCAGGCTTAGCCAGCTCTATGTCGTAGCTGCTCTCATGGATATGCTGGTTAGCATTCCATTTTGCATATATAAATTTCAAATGCCCCCAGTTACCCACCAGTTCGAGTGGTTGTAAGAACACCGCATGAGACATATTCATATTTCTGCGTTTAATATACTGATGGGGCTCCCAACCGTGCTCCATCATGATGGAGTCAGCAGGAATGCTGGGATAAAACTTCGCCTGAGCAAAAAAGTCACCGTTGGCGTTAAATAGCCGTACTGTGTCCCCATCCTTAATGCCTTTATCTGCCGCCAATTTGGGATTGATATAAATATTAGGCTCACCACGCTGTAAGCGCAGTAAATACTTATTACTACGCCAGTTGGAGTGAATCCCCCAACGGGCATGAGGAGAATAGAATTTTAAGGGATAGTTAGACGCCTTAGGGCCGGCATGCAGCCGTGCCGTTGGCACTTTTGAGTCCAATTTATCAAACCAAGGATGATCACAATAAAAGGTGATACGTCCGGTTAGGGTTTCATAGGGTTTTTTACCGTCAGTTTGCGCGGTAAAGGGGTTATAACCTTCATCGGCTTTAAGCGGCTGGTTCAGTCCCGCATGCTCATTCATCACGATAAAGCCTTTTTTGGCGGCTTCATCAAGGGTCACACCACCAAACTCGGGCGAGTCTTCAACTATGTGTTTAAGCACATCATAATCGGTGTTTAGGGTACCGTTACGGGTAAAATCATCATGAATAGTATGCAAATCACGAGTCACGTCACTATCTTGAATGGCGCCAATGCCACGGGCGATGGCACGCTCTTGAATTTTTTGGGTGAGCAGCGCCATAATTTCCCAGTCGGGCTTAGACTCACCCACCGGCTCTACAGGGCGGGTAAAGATATTAGCAAAACGGTGGTAACCCTGGGTACGAATATCCCAAGCTTCATAGTGGCTGGCGGCGGGCAACACATAGTCGGCCCACTCGGCGGTGGAGTCCATGCGCACGTTAATATTGGCGTATAATTCACTGGCTTGACGCAAATGTTCTTCTCGATACTTTTCCGACATCTTGTTACGACGGAAAGTATTATCGGCAATAGAAATCATGCCTTTAATTTCACCGTGATAAGGCATCCAGCCCTTATCCAGGGACTCATTCATCATGTCTTCCATCTCATCAAGATCGAAGCCCACTCGCTCTTTTAGCTTGGCATTATCAAAATGATTGCGCGCGCCTTCCATCATGCCGCCGCGTAAAAACTCGCCTAAACCACCGGCCTCTAAACGCGCCGATTTTTTACCTTCAAAGCCTGCCAGCTCGCTCCAACGAGGGTGATTCCATACCACCCAAGAGGTATCTAACCCGCCAGTGCGACCGCCATGGCCAGTTAATGCCAAGGTTAGCGCATAGCCCCAACAGGTATAGAGACAGTTGGAATAACTGGAGGTAATGTAACCCAACATAATGATGGCTTTTTTAGCTTTAGCCAGCAATCGCGCTTCTTGACGAACAATATCGGGGTGTACATTGGTGTCTTTTTGTGAGGCTTCGGGGGTATATTTAGCCGCCTCTTTTTTTACTTGTTCAAATACCGTGGTGACTTCGATGCCCTCTACGGTAAAGGCACCTTCAATGGCGGGGTCTACGGCGCCGAGTGTTAAGGTTTTATCGCTATCGCCCATCGAACCCTTGGCTTTCACCGCTTGGCTAGTATTAAGATCCCAGTGATAAAACACTTCATCGGAGCCACCTGCTACCAAGTCTGCTTCGCGTAATAACTTGCCGTTATCAACGCGCACCAACATGGGTAAATCGGTTTGCTCTTTCATAAATTCCGGCTTAAACAAGCCTTCTTCAATGATCACGTTAACAAATGACATGGCTAAGAAAGGATCAGAGCCTTGGTGAATCGGCATCCATAAGTCAGTGTGGATAGCACTGGGGTTATAATCGGGGGCGGTACTGGTAATGCGTGCACCATTGTATTTGGCTTCCCAAATATAGTGGGCATCGGGAATACGGGTGGCGTTAGGGTTGATCATGCCCAGCATTATATAGTCGGCATCAAACCAGGCATCTGAGGTAAAGCTTTCTAGCGGGTTACCATAGGCTAAATGGGCGCCGGTTAATAAGTCGCCCACTACGGTAAAGCCATCAAGCTGAATGCCCCCGACCAAGGCGGCAAAGCGTGCCGGGCCTGCTTGGCGAACCATAGACTGGTTGCCTGAGCCTTGGTGAGTTTTTAGCTTGCCGGGGCCGTATTTTTCGAAGATATCGATAATTTTATCGGCAATTTCTTCGGTAGCTTGATCCCACGAAATACGCTGCCACTTACCCTCGCCCCGCTCACCGGCGCGCTTTAGCGGATAACGCAAGCGGTCGGCTTCATACATAGAAGTAGAGTGAATGGCGCCTTTTTGACAGCCACGGGGATTGGCATCGGGAATGTCATGGCGAATTTGCGGATATTTAGCAATTTGTTCTTCACGAATAACAATGCCATCTTTCACATATACGTTCCAAGCGCAGTTACCCATGCAGTTAATGCAGTGCGCCGCATGCCCCACTGAGTCCCACGCCCACTCATTGCGGTATAAATCTTCCCAACCTCGATAAGGATATTCAGTAGCCAAAGTATCGCCGATAGGTTCTAGGCGATTAAGTCCCCACGCATTACCGCTAAGCACAACACTGGCACCGGTTAACCCTAAGCCTTTTAGAAAATCTCGACGTTTTAGTTTCCACATTCCCATGATGTCTTCCCCATAGACAAGCGCCACCGACTCATTGGGCATATCCCAGCCGACCTGCAAGTAATGGCCATGTTATATGCTGTTTTAGCACCGAGTTTACACGGGCGTATCAACAAAACATCAGCCATTACTCTCTTTATTAGTTATTATTAAACTAGCAGCTAAATAGTCATGTCGCGAGAAGCCTATTGTGAATAAGGCATTTATCTGCTCTTTAGTTGACTGAGATCAACAGAGGATTGCATGGGGTAAACTAATGTTGTGAAAATAGAAACTCTAAGCTATTACTCATTTTTAAAATGTGATTTATTAACGCACTGCCACATGAAGGAAAGCGCTATGTTGATGCAAAGTAAAAAAGGCTGGGTAATGGCGGCACTATTGGCTGTAACAGTAACATCGGGGGTTGCTCACGCAGCGGGGGATGCTGAGGCGGGCGCACAAAAAATCGCGGTTTGTGCAGCCTGTCATGGGGCTAACGGTAAATCGGCCGTGGCTATGTATCCACATTTAGCCGGTCAGTGGGCAGGTTATCTTGAAAACGCACTTAAAGCGTATCGGGCAGGTGAGCGTACCGGCGGCATGACCGCTATGATGACCCCACAAGCGGCCAACCTAAGTGATCAAGATATCGCAGATATTGCCGCTTATTACAGCCAGCAGTAACAGCCAAAGCGGTACGTTAAAGATAAGGCTGAACGTTAAAAACTAGGCTGTACGCGGTACGTTAAACGCTTTACGTAAACCAAGACAGATGTCATCTTTAACGTTATACG
>NZ_JBQDEX010000009.1:4097-16628 GCF_052084945.1 Oceanisphaera sp. | reverse complement strand
GTAAAGCGTAAAGCGGTGTTTACAGCGGCGCTATCTTATCCACAATCAGTTGTAGTGATTGTTTGCCTCGCCATTCGTTAATATCCAGCTTATACACCAGCTGCACCTTATTAATGGCAGCATTTGGCCACACACTTAGGTCGATATTAAATGCAATCGCATCTATTAGGGTGCGGCCTTCATCGGCACTAAGCACCAGCTTTAAGTGCTTTTCTCCCACTAACCGCTGTTGAACCACGCGAAATTCACCATCAAATAACGGTTCAGGAAAAGACTGTCCCCAAGGGCCGGCAGTGCGAACTTGCTCAGCAATGGGTAAGCTTAGCTCGGCAGTGCTTAGCTCACCATCACTGACTATTTCACCAGTGAGTAATTCAGGGCTCACCCAATCGGCTACTGTGGCTTCAAATGCTTGCTTAAAAGGTTCAAGTGAAGACTTACTCAACGATAGCCCTGCCGCCATGGCATGGCCACCAAACTTATCAATAATGCCAGGGTGCTGGCGGTCAACTTCTTCAAGCAAGTCACGTAAGTGCACCCCAGGAATAGAGCGGCCTGAGCCTTTTAGCTCATCATCTCCGGCTTCGGCAAAGGCAATCACCGGTCTGTAGTAACGTTCTTTTATGCGTGAGGCTACCAAGCCCACCACGCCTTGATGCCAATCGTCTTGATGCAAGACTAAGCCGTTGGGTAGCTCGCCATCGCTAATATTTACTTTAGTTAAGGTCGCTAAGGCTTCATCTTGCATGCTGGCTTCAATGGCTTTACGCTCACGGTTAAGGTCATCCATCATGGCGGCCAGCTTGCGTGCCTCATCTAGATTTTCACTTAATAAGCAGGCCACCCCCATCGACATATCATCTAAGCGCCCTACCGCATTAAGCCGTGGTCCTAAGGCAAAACCTAAATCACTGGCGACTAGGCGCGACTGGTTACGCTGTGAAATATCAAGCAAGGCCTGAATGCCTGGCCGCACCCGGGCTGCGCGCATACGTTGCAGCCCTTGGTGCACTAAGACTCTATTATTTTCATCCAAGGCCACCACATCGGCAACCGTGCCTAATGCGACTAAATCTAGGTACTCGCCCATATTCGGTGCGTTAATGCCTAGGCGTGTAAACCAGCCATGCTCAGTTAATGCCGCGCGTAGCGCCAGCAATAGATAAAAGGCCACTCCCACACCGGCTAGGTTTTTTGAGGGAAAATCACAGCCGTGTTGGTTGGGGTTAACAATGGCTGCTGCATCGGGCAGCTCATTGCCGGGCAGATGATGATCGGTCACTATCACCTGCATGCCGCGAGCATTCGCTGCCGCCACCCCACTGATGCTGGAAATACCATTATCAACCGTGATCAGCAATTCGCCGCCCATGGCCGCGACTTCATCCACCACTTTAGGACTTAAACCATAGCCGTAGTCAAAACGGTTGGGCACCAGATATTGCACATGACGGGCCCCCATAGCACGCAGACCATGCACCATAAGTGCAGAGCTTGTGGCCCCGTCGCAATCAAAATCCCCAACAATCACAATATTGCGCTGCTCAGCTAAGCCTTGCTCAAGCACTTTGACGGCCTCTGCCATGCCTTTAAAACCCGGCTTTAATAGGGCGCCTGCTGTCAGATTAAGCTGCTCAGGTTTGATAACACCGCGGCTCGCATAAAGCCGTTGTATCAGTGGCGATAAATCGGCAGGTAATTGATGTTCTGCTATTGAACGACGGCGAATATTAAGGCGAGATGAGATCATGGTGATGGTCGGCTTGATACTGGTTATATAAACAGGAGTGCAACACTAACCGCGCCGCACGTTTTTTGCAACGCTAAGAGCAGCGCCCGGCGCCCAGCACCTAGCTAAAAAACCACCCCAATTTTGCAACGAAATCCGCGAAATCCATGGAAAAATAGAGATCAAATCTGAATAAAGGCGGTAAAGGCTAAAGCGTAAAGAGTGCCGATAGTTTGTACAAAAACCGGTCCAATAAATGAAACCCTTACAAGCGCCGAGGTCGATTCCGTGTATTCGGTGGCGAAAAATCGTTAGTCTTTAACGCTCATCTTTAGCTTGGCGCCAGGCGCTCGGCGCTACGCGTTACCCGCGCGGGTGATGCTCTTCATGCAAGGCATTTAGGCGATGAGTGGCAACATGAGTGTAAATTTGCGTAGTGGATAAGTCGGAATGACCCAATAGCATTTGCACCACCCGCAAGTCGGCACCGTGGTTAAGCAAATGCGTGGCAAAAGCATGGCGCAAAGTATGAGGGGATAAATCAGGGCTGATACCGGCCCGCTGGGCATAAATTTTAATGCGATGCCAAAAGGTTTGCCGGGTCATTTGTCGCCCACGTCGAGACGGAAATACCACATCAGATGATAACTCGCCCAACAAGGCCGCTCGCGCCTCTTTTAAATAACGCTCTAACCAGTGTAGCGCTTCTTCGCCCATGGGCACTAAGCGCTCTTTATTCCCTTTGCCCGTTACACGCACTAAGCCTTGGCGCACACTGAGACTTTCCATCGATAAGCTCACCAGCTCAGTAACACGCAAGCCGGTGGCATACAAAAGCTCAAGCATGGCTTTATCGCGCAGCTCTAGCGGCGCTTCTACTTCAGGGGCGTCTAATAAATTAAGCACTTGCTGCTCACTAATATCTTTAGGTAAGCGGGTGGGTAACTTAGGGCCGGCAATTAAAATGCTAGGATCATCAAGGCGTAATTGTTCTCGGTGCAGATACTGGAAAAAGCGCCGTAATACGCTCAACATTCGAGCCGTGCTGCTGGCTTTAAAACCCATGTCAATTCGTTGCGCCAAGTAGCTTTGTAGGCTGACTCCATCAACAGATAATACACTATTGCCGCTATCATCTAACCAACGAGAAAAGTGGGTTAAATCACTGCGATAAGAAGCCAGAGTATTATCCGATAGCCCTTTTTCTAGCCAGAGAGCATCAACAAATTGTTCAACTAAAGGGTAACTCATTGGGGCGTCAGACTCCGCTGATAGAAAAGCATCTGGTATGATACCGCCATTAGCACATAGCCATTACGGGATCTTATGAATATCGGTTTATTTTACGGCTCAACCACTTGCTACACCGAAATAGCGGCCGAAAAAATTGGCGAGCAACTGGGCGCAGACTTGGTTGATTTGTATAATATCAAGGATGTGCCGCTGGCGCGCGCCCAAGACTACCCCATTATACTGTTTGGTATTTCCACTTGGGACTTTGGCGAGCTACAAGAAGACTGGGAATCCCATTGGGACGACATAGATACCCTAGATCTCACCGGCCACGTGGTAGCACTGTTTGGCATGGGCGACCAGCTCGGTTATGGCGAATGGTTTCAAGATGCCTTGGGCTTATTACACGATAAAGTGATTGCCCAAGGCGCGACTGTGGTGGGGTATTGGCCGAATATTGGCTATGAGTTTGAAGCGTCTAAAGCGCTAACGTCCGATGGCGAGTATTTTGTGGGTCTATCATTAGATGAAGCCAACCAATATGACAACACCGATCAGCGCATTGATACTTGGGTGGCACAAATTTTAGAAGAAATCGCCGCAATTTAATTGCAAAGCGTTAAGGGTGAGGGGTAAAGAGGACAACACAGTGTTTATCAACTCGGCGTTGTCTATATAGCCCTACCAATCTTCGCAGTCGGGGTTACCCCTCACACTTTACGGCTCTTACTGACGCAGGCATGGCTAAGCCAATGGCCGTTGCAATGGCGGTGGGTATCACCCAAGCCATGCCGATATCGAATAGCGGCAACCAAGACACTAGGCTCATGTTTAATCCCACGGCATGCAAACCGTCCAAAATACCAAACACTAACGCCACCGACATAATTAACCGATAAGCCAACACGGGTGCGCGCATTAACGGCCTTAAATAGGTGGCCAGTACCAAGGCGACGGCCACGGGGTAACAGGTAACCAGCACCGGCACTGATACGGTAATTAAGGTATCTAACCCCACATTAGCCACCAACATACAGGCCAAGGCATTGATCACCACCCAGGTGCGATAACTTAATTTATGGGTTAAGCGATAAAAATAATCGGCACAGGCCGACACTAGGCCGACGGCCGTGGTTAAACAGGCCAAAGAAACAATAGCCGCTAAAATCCATAATCCTGCAGGGCCAAACAGCGACAGTACATAGGCACTGATAATTTCCGCACCTGTGGTCGCCGAGTCGGCCACCCCTAAGCTGGTGCCACCTAAAATAAATAATGACACATAAACAAAGCCTAAGCCCACAGCGGCAATCAGCGCCGCTATCATTAAATAGCGAGACTGAGCACGGCCATCAGTGACACCTTTGTCACGCAGTACATCCAAAATAAACATACCAAAGATCAACGCTGCAAAGGTGTCCATGGTGTTATAGCCTTCGATAAAACCTTTAACGAAGGGGGCCGTTAAGTAAACCTCAGATACCGGCGGCTGTGTGCCTTGCGGACTGATAAAAACCGCTAACGCTAAACCAATTAATAACAGCAATAAAATGGGCGTTAATACTTTACCCACCGCATCCAACAAACGCCCTTGGTTAAGCGATAACAATAACACTAAGCCAAAAAAGCCTATGGTATATAAGGTTAAGGTGCTTTGATCAGGGTTTGTCAGAAACGGCTTTAAGCTCATTTCATAGGCCACTAACCCAGTACGAGGTGCGGCAAAGGCAGGGCCAATAATAATAAAAATCGCCGTGGCCATTACCGTCACCACCACTGGGGGTAAATAACGGCCCATAACCGGTAAACCGCCCCCCGCCAAAGCGGCCGCCACCAGCGTGACCAGCGGTAAACCGACTCCGGTGAGCAAAAAGCCCACCATGGCGCTGGTTAAATGCTCCCCTGCTAAAAAGCCAGTCATGGGCGGAAAAATAATATTTCCAGCCCCCAAAAAGAAAGCAAAGGTCATAAAACCTAAGCCTAAAATATCAAAGGTAGATAGAGACTTGTTCACAGGGGTCCTCAGTGCGGGCAGCCAGCACAATGTGGGCTTAGCGTAATGCAGCGATAATGATGGGACGACTTACCACCAGATACTTATCGTATAGTGCGAGTTTCTAACGGCCGCCGAGCAAGCTAGTAGCATAATGATGTGAAAAACAGATTCAAGACAAAATTTACATCTTAAGATAGAAAGCCGATACCAGAGACACATACGACTCACTATATTCGCCACTGCTGTCGTGAATAACGAGCTGATCGTGGGTTAGCGGACGGTCAACGGCACTAAAACGTAGTAAAAAGCGCCCTGCCGCTTTGCCCGCTTTGGTAAATACGGCGCACTTTTCTATTAGGTGTAGCCCCTGCTCAGCTGCCTGTGCTTGGGCATCGCTCAAGGCTTGGCTGGGCAATACCAGCATCAAACTGCCAGTGTCACTTAATAGCCGTCGGCTATTAGCAAATAACTCAGCCAAGCTCAGGCTACCAGTATGGCGCGCTTGGCCCCGGGCGGCGTCTTTAAATGCTTGCCCATGCACAAAGTAAGGCGGATTGCTCACTATGAGGTCGAAAGCACTCGCCACATAATGCTGTAAAGCACCTTGCACAATATTCACCCTGTTAGCCCAAGGCGAGGCCTGTGCATTACTCAAAGCTTGTTCAGCGGCGGCAATATCGAGCTCTAAGCCGGTGATATGCGCTTTATGACTACGTTGCGCCAGCATCAAGGCGATCAGCCCAGATCCTGTTCCTATATCTAAAATACACCTTGCACCGCACATATCGGCCCAAGCTCCGAGTAAAATACCATCGGTGCCCACTTTCATTGCACAGCGGTCATGGTTGACGTGAAACTGCTTAAATGTAAAACCACGGCTACTCATCTTGATCCTGTCAGGTTTTTTGATTCTAATTCCCCTATAATACCTGCCTTTTAGACTGACCGAGACCGATCATGAGCAGTATGACCTTCGAGCAACTGGAGCTGGACCCTATTTTAGTCCGCGCACTCACTGAAATGGGCTATGCCAAGCCGACCACCATTCAGAGCCAAGTGATTCCCGAAGCCATGAGCGGCCGGGATATTTTGGCTTCAGCCCCCACAGGCACAGGTAAAACGGCGGCGTTTTTATTACCCATTTGCCAACACTTGTTGGACTTTCCGCGCCGCCAAGCAGGCCCTGCGCGTATTTTAATTTTAACCCCCACCCGTGAGCTGGCGATACAAATTGGCGACGATGCCAAAAGAATACTCAAGCACACCCCATTGCGGGTTGAGGTGATCACCGGCGGCGTGCACGAAAGCCAGCACTTACCAGCACTGACCAAAACCACAGATATAGTGGTTGCCACCCCTGGGCGTTTACTGCAATACATTGATGAAGAAAGCTTTGATTGTCGTGATATTGAAATGCTGGTGTTGGATGAAGCCGACCGCATGCTCGATATGGGCTTTATTCAAGACGTAGACCGCATTGCCGCCGAAGCGCGCTGGCGTCGTCAGACAATGCTGTTTTCGGCCACCTTAGAGGGCAAAGGTTTAACCAGCTTTGCCGCCGACTTACTTAAAGCCCCAGTAGAGCTTAGTGCCGAGCCACCACGCAGTGAGCGGAAAAAGATCAATCAATGGGTGCACATGGCAGACAACCCTGAGCATAAATTTGCTCTGCTGACGCATTTATTACGCCAACCTGAAGTAACACGCAGCATTATCTTTGTAAAAACCCGTGATCGCTTAATGGAGCTTGCCAGTCGCTTACAGCAAGAAGGCTTACATAATGCTTGGTTGCGTGGCGAAATGGAGCAAGAAAAGCGCATTGAAGCCTTGGGGCGCTTTCGTATTGGCCGAGTGAATATTTTAGTGGCCACCGATGTGGCGTCACGTGGTATCGACTTGCCCCAAGTAAGCCATGTGATTAACTACGACTTACCGCGTACCGCCGATGTGTATGTACACCGTATTGGCCGCACCGGCCGTGCCGGCGAAAAAGGCACTGCCATTAGCTTAGTCGAAGCCCATGATATGCCGCTGCTGGTAAAAATAGAGAAATACACCGAAGAGCCGCTCAAACGTCGCTTTATTGAGGGCTTAAGACCCATGCATAAAGAAGCCAAAGTAAGCTCGCGTAAGAAAAAAGACGCTGACCGTAAGTCGAAGAAAAAGACAGAGCCGGTCAAAAAAGAGAAAGTACGCGCCAGAGATACTAAAGCTAAGGGCAAGCCTAAATGGGCCATCGCTAAAGCCGACGCTGGAGCTAAAGCGAATAGCGGCAAGGCCAAAAAAGACAAACCCAAAGCAGAGTAACCATCCACAGTCAGATTGGGCCTGCAGCTTGAGTCATATTGGCTACACTTAACGTCATTCATGCTGAGTTTTATCAACACTGGGTGGCGTTATGTTATTAAAATATTATTCTGGTATTGAGCGTCGTTCATATCAAAGGCGGCACATGCCAGATCGCCGAGACTGTTTGCGCTGGGGAGTAGAAGGTGAAGAGCGTCGCGCGCGCACTAATGGCCGACGCAAACTCGATAATGCAAAAAGTATGTGGCATCAATAACGCTCGTCTCGCAAGCGGCCATAAAAAAACCGGCCTATTAAGACCGGTCAAAAATGTGAAGAAGAGAGAATCTTCAAATTCAGTAAGCACACTGATTAAGAGCACAGCCGGGCCTAAAGGTTCCGGCTTTTTTTGTTTTTATTGCACAATTTTGCCTCATGAAAGTGACCACAGCCCAGGTATAAAAAAACCGGCCCATCAGGACCGGTAAAAAGAGGAAGAAGAGAGAATCTTCAAATTCAGTAAGCACACCTATTCAGAGCACAGCCAAGCCAGAAGGTTCACACTTTTTTGCTTTTTCTTTTACTGCAAACTATTAGGCGCGTGTTAGTGCAGTTGCTTAACTGGGTGTTGGGCGCTATATGTCACTACTGCTCTTCGCGCTTAAACACTAACTCGGTTGCGCTCGACTCGCTTTCAACGAAATAATAACCGGCCGTATCAAACGCGGTTAACTGGCTAACCTCACTCAACTGGTGCTGAATAATATAGCGCGCCATTAGCCCCCGGGCTTTTTTGGCATAAAAACTGATGATTTTATACTGACCATTTTTACAATCTTTAAAAATAGGAGTAATTATCTGCCCTGCTAACCGCTTGGGCTGCACTGCCTTAAAATATTCATTAGAGGCTAGGTTTATCAGTACATTATCGCCTTGTGCGGCTAACGCGGCATTCAGCTTATCGGTAATAATATTTCCCCAAAAGGCATATAAGTCTTTACCACGCTCATTCTCAAGCTTAGTCCCCATTTCTAGGCGATATGGCTGCATTAAGTCTAGCGGACGCAATAGCCCGTATAAGCCAGACAGCATGCGAAAGTGATCTTGGGCAAAAGCAAAGTCGTCAGGCGTTAAGGTCTCGGCATCTAGCCCTGTATATACATCGCCTTTAAACGCCAACAAGGCTTGCTTGGCATTATCAGGCGTAAAGTTAGGTTGCCAATCAGCAAAGCGCGCGGCATTAAGACCGGCAAGTTTATCGCTAATTTTCATTAACTTACCAATATCAGCAGGGGTCAGCTCTCGGGCTCGCTCAATGAGTAATGCCGAGTCATTTAATAACTCAGGCTGCGTGTAATCACTCACCACGGGGGGTGTCTCGTAATCAAGGGTTTTAGCCGGAGAAACTACTACTAGCATGCGTTACCTCTATCTTGTTATAAAAAGCGCTATCACTAAAATATCTGACCGTTCAATCACTCGGGCCAAAAACGTGACTCTCTCAGTATCATGGAGCAGATTAATCAGACTCTATGGTGACATTATCTAGCAAGCCCGCATCTAGTCCTTGATTGCCCCCGTGCAGTTTGATCATTAAGCGTAAATCGTTAGGCGAATCTGCATAAGCCAGTGCCTCACTGTAGCCAATATGGCGTTGGGTATAGAGATCAAACAAGGCCTGATCAAAGGTTTGCATCCCCTGCTCGCGCGACTTACTCATTACTTCTTTTAAACGATGCATTTCACCTTGGCGTATTAAGTCAGCCATTAACGGCGTGTTCAGCAAGACTTCAAACGCGGCTCGGCGTTTACCTCCCTCTTGAGTAGGAATAAGCTGCTGTGCCACTATCGCCTTAAGGTTAAATGATAAATCAAACTGTAACTGACGGTGTTTACTTTCTGGTACTAGGTGCATGATCCTATCGATCGCCTGATTGGCATTATTCGCATGCAAGGTGGCCATACACAAATGCCCTGTTTCAGCAAAAGCCAATGCATAACCCATGGTTTCTTCAGAGCGAATTTCCCCAATCAAAATCACGTTAGGGGCTTGGCGCAGCGAGCTTTTGAGTGCCGCTTCAAAAGATTCGGTATCTATGCCTACTTCACGCTGAGTAATAATAGAGCGCTCGTGTTGGTGCACAAACTCCACCGGATCTTCTATGGTCAATATATGATCGTCAGCATGACGATTACGGTGACCAATCATAGCCGCTTGGGTGGTTGATTTACCGGTGCCTGTGCCCCCCACAAACAACACCAGCCCCCGCTTAGCCATAGCGATTTCACGTAAACTGTCGGGCAGATAAAGCTCTTCAAAAGAGGGAATTTTACTTTCGATGCGGCGGATCACCATACCCGCTTTTTCTTGTTGCCAAAAAGCACTGACCCGAAAACGCCCGTATTGCTCATTACTAATGGCAAAGTTGGCTTCTTTATCCTGGTGAAACTGCTGATGGCCCTCTTTGGTTAAGCAAGAGTGAACTAACGCCAGTGTGTCTTCTGCTGTTAATTTATGCTCACCCACGGGCACTAAAGTGCCATGACTTTTCAGCATGGGCGGCACTCCCACCGCAATATATAAATCCGAAGCCTGCTGCTCTACCATTGCCTGCAATAAAGACGTTAACTCCATTATGGCCTCCCATTATTAAATATTTTGCGGATCCGTCGCTTTTAAGCGTGCTTCTGCCGCCGTGACTATGCCGCTATTGACCAGCGTTTTTAAACACTGATCTAGGGTTTGCATACCATGAGCCATACCGGTTTGGATAACTGAGTACATTTGCGCCACTTTATCTTCGCGAATTAAGTTGCGAATAGCAGGCGTGCCTAACATGATTTCGTGCGCCGCCACACGACCACCGCCTTCTTTCCTTAATAGCGTTTGTGAAATAACGGCACGCAGTGACTCTGATAGCATGGATCTTACCATGTCTTTTTCAGCCCCAGGAAACACATCCACAATACGGTCTATGGTTTTGGCCGCAGAGGAAGTATGCAAGGTGGCAAACACCAAGTGGCCCGTTTCAGCCGCCGTGAGCGCTAAGCGGATCGTCTCAAGATCACGCAGCTCGCCCACTAAGATGATATCGGGATCTTCACGCAGTGAGGAGCGCAATGCTTGACTAAAAGAGTGAGTGTCTCTGTGTACTTCACGCTGATTTACCAAGCATTTTTTATTGGCGTGCACAAACTCAATGGGATCTTCTATGGTCAAAATATGCTTATTATAATTATCATTAATATGATCAACCATGGCCGCCAGTGTCGTCGACTTACCTGAGCCTGTGGGCCCGGTCACCAAGACTAACCCTCGTTGATACTCGGCAATACGTCTAAATATTTCTGGGCCACCTAATTGATCTAGGCTTAACACTTCACTGGGGATCACCCGAAATACCGCCGCTGCTCCTCTCGCCTGATGATAAGCATTAACACGAAAACGCGCTAAGTCAGGCAGTTCAAAAGAAAAATCAACTTCTAGGTTGTCTTCTAGTTCTTTACGCTGACGATCATTCATAATGTCGTACACCAAACGATGCACTTCTTGATGTTCTAATACGGGTAAGTTAATTTTTCGTACTTCACCGTCCACACGAATTTGTGGTGATACTCCTGCAGATAGGTGCAGATCCGAGGCGTTATGCTTTACACTAAAGGCCAATAATTCGGTAATGTCCATTAATCTCTCCCTGCGGCGCTTGGTTTATTACTCATATGAATACTATCTTACAACAGCTGCACTTAGTGCACGACAGAATATCTCAGGCGGCTATATCCTGTGATCGCCATCCCGATACCGTACAATTATTGGCGGTCAGTAAAACCAAACCTGTGGCTGATGTGCTCACGGCTTATCAAGCCGGTCAGCGTCAGTTTGGTGAAAATTACGTGCAAGAGGCCATTGATAAAATAGCCAGCTTAACGGTCGACTGCCCCGATATTGTCTGGCATTTAATTGGCCCCTTGCAGTCTAATAAAACGAAGCCCGTGGCCGAAGCCTTTGACTGGGTACAAAGTGTTGATCGTCTTAAAATTGCTAAACGTTTAAGCGCACAGCGCCCTGCGCATTTGCCGCCGCTTAATATTTGCTTACAGGTTAATATTAGCCAAGAGCACAATAAATCGGGGTTATCTATTGCTGAAGCAGCCAGGCTCGCCGATGAAATAGTTGCACTCCCTAGACTGTGCCTGCGGGGTATTATGGCAATTCCTGAAGCCACGGACGATAACAACAAACTCAAAGCTCAATTACTAGAGTTACGACAACTGTTTGATAGAATGGCAGAAAAATATCCCACAATAGATACTTTATCGATGGGAATGAGTAAAGATCTCGAACTCGCAGTGGCCTGTGGCAGCACCCTAGTGCGGGTGGGCACGGCTATTTTTGGCTCTCGCAACGTGTGAGTAATCAGTAATGGACCCTCAGTCTGTAATAGAAGAAAAAAAACTGGCCTTTATTGGTGCCGGTAATATGTCACGCAGCTTGATTTCTGGACTGATCCAGTCTGGCTATCCCGCGCACTTGATTATGGCAACCAACCGCTCTGCCGATAAACTTGAACAATTAGCCGCTGATTTTGGCATTCATACCAGCCAAGATAACCGCCAAGCCACAGATTGGGCGCAGGCCATTGTGTTGGCCGTTAAGCCACAAATGATGGCCAGTATGCTAGCCGATCTGCAAGCCCAGCACGCACAGCTTAAAGATAAGCTGCTGATCTCAATTGCCGCAGGTATTAGCGTAACTCGATTACAAGAGATGACGGGGCAAGAGCGCATTATTCGCACTATGCCCAATACCCCCTCGTTATTAGGCTTAGGCATGACCGGCTTATATGCACGTGCACACATTGCCCAAAGCGACCGTGATTATGCCGAACATATGATGCAAGCTGTGGGTAAGGCGTTATGGGTAAGCGACGAAGACAGCATTAATCATATTATTAGCGCTGCGGGCAGTGCCCCGGCTTATTTTTTCTTGTTTATGGAAGCCATGGCCACACAGGCAATACAGTCAGGATTTAGCGAACAAGACGCCCGTCTCTTAGTACAGCAAACCGCCTTAGGTGCCGCTAATATGGTGGTTGCTAACCCAGATACAACCCTTGGCGAGCTCAGAGCGCAAGTGACCTCTAAAGGGGGCACTACCGCCGAAGCCATTCGGCATTTTCAAGAGCAAGGCCTAGAACAGCTTGTTGCCGATGCCATGACTGCCGCCGTTACGCGCGCGCGCGAACTCGAAACTCAGCTCTAAGGAACATTGATGAATACCGCTTAC
>NZ_JBQDEX010000009.1:0-3997 GCF_052084945.1 Oceanisphaera sp. | reverse complement strand
CTCAGCTTAGGCTTAACTCTAGCAAGCCAAGCGCAAGCGGAACAAACGACAATAGGCAGCTGGACGGTACATTACAGCGCCCTGCCTTCTACCTTTTTAACGCCAGAGATTGCCCGCGCTAATCGCATTGAACGTAGCCGCTACAATGGTTTATTAAACATTGCAGTATTGGATGAAGAAGGCAAAGCCGTGCAAGTCAATTTAACCGGCAACGGAAAAACCTTACTCGGCACAGAGCGTGCGTTAGAGTTTCAAACCATACGCGAAGGAGATGCTATTTATTATATCGCCCAGTATCCCTACCGTAACGAAGATAATGTGTTGTTTACCATCGACATCAGCGGCCCTAAACAAGGCGGTGAATTGTCTTTTAGGCACACCTTTTATACGGATTGATAGCTAACCGTCAACGCTTAACGCTGTACCTAGACCGTAAAAGAGCCCGCGCTCTTTTACACTCAGCGTAGGGCGCTAAATCTAGCGCACACAGAAATGAGACCATAATGAGCCAGAAGATAGTATTAGCCTCGGGTAATGCCAAAAAAGTGGCTGAATTACAAAGCCTACTGGGTGAGCTTAACCTCACCGTCATTCCACAAGGCGAATTTGGCGTCACAGACGCTGAGGAAACCGGCACCACCTTTGTGGAAAACGCCATTATTAAAGCACGTCATGCCGCCACCATTACCGGCTTACCTGCCATTGCTGATGACTCAGGTATTAGTGTGAGTGCACTCGATGGCCGCCCAGGCGTGTATTCGGCTCGCTTTGCTGGTGAGCATGCCACAGACCAACAAAACCTTGAGCTGCTATTAAGCCAGCTAGACGGGGTGCCGGCTGCGCAACGCCAAGCTATCTTTTGGTGTGTGCTGGTGTATATGCGCCATGCCCACGACCCCACGCCGCTCATTTGCACCGGCTCTTGGGCTGGGGAAATAACCACCACAGCACAAGGCCGCCAAGGGTTTGGTTACGATCCCATATTTTGGGTAGCAGAAGCCGGCAAAACCGCCGCCGAATTAACGGCCACTGAAAAAAACAGCCTCAGTCACAGAGGCAAAGCATTGCGTCAACTTCAGGCCTTGCTGACCTCTCAACAGACTCTCTTAACTCAGGCTGAACAAGTATAATGCTGCATCTTCCACCGCTTAGCCTGTATGTGCATATACCTTGGTGTGTACAAAAGTGCCCTTATTGCGACTTTAACTCCCACACGTTAAAAGAAGCCATTCCTGAGCAAGCCTATATAAAGGCACTGCTTGATGACTTACGCCAAGATTTACGCTTTGTACAAGGGCGAAAACTGCACAGTATTTTTATTGGTGGTGGTACCCCTAGCCTAATGAGCCCCGAAGCCATCGGCCAATTATTAACCGGCATTGAAGCGCTCATTCCATTCCAACCAAAGATAGAGATCACCCTAGAAGCTAACCCAGGCACGGTAGAAGCTGGCCGTTTTGCCGGTTTTAAAGCCGCAGGCATTAATCGCATCTCTATTGGTATTCAAAGTTTTCAACCAGAAAAGCTAGCCCGTTTAGGCCGTATTCACGATCCCGAACAAGCTCGCTTTGCCGCACGTGAAGCCGCTAATGTTGGGCTAAACAGTTTCAACATCGACTTAATGCACGGCTTACCCGAACAAAGCCTCAATGATGCCTTGTCTGATTTAGAGCAAGCCATTGCATTGGCACCGCCTCACTTGTCTTGGTATCAGCTGACCATTGAAGCCAACACCCCCTTTGCGTCTCGCCCGCCTACCTTGCCAGAAGATGACACCTTGGCCGATATTTATGAACAAGGCCATGAACTGCTGTTAGCTCATGGTTACCAGCAATATGAAGTGTCGGCTTATGCTAAGCCCGGCTTTGAAGCCCAGCATAACCTCAACTATTGGCGCTTTGGCGATTACCTAGGAATTGGCTGCGGTGCCCACGGCAAAGTCACCCTGCCATTAGAAAACAAACTAGTACGCACGGTGAAAGTTAAGCACCCTAAAGGCTACTTAGAGCCGAACCGACCTTACTTAGATCAGTACTGGACCATTGCCGCGCAGGATCTGTCGCTGGAATACTTTATGAATCGACTGCGCCTGTTCGAGCCTATTCCTAAACACGACTTTACTCAGCGCACTGGCCAACCACTAACACGGCTGCAAGCCCCGTTAGCCGAGGCTTTGCGCTTAGAGCTATTAATTGAAACCGCTCATCACTGGCAAGTGAGTTCTCTGGGACGACGATTTTTAAACCGCCTACTCGATTTGTTTATTACCGACTGATACAGGTAACATTATCCTTATTATCGCCTTCAATTTTGGGCCGGAGCCTTATGTCATCACTGGTTTACGAGTATCCACTAAACGAAAAGTGCCGCAATTATCTGCGGCTCAATGATTTATTACAGCAGATAAAAAAGTGTCGCGCCTTGAGTGCCAGCGGCCAAACGATTGCCTTATTTAAGGCCTTATTAGATATTATTGAGTTACTAGAACGTTGCGATATTCGCACCGACTTGGCCAAAGACTTAAATATTCAAAAAGAAAAGCTGGCAGCATGGGCGAAAGTGCCCGGCATAGACGCCAGTGCGCTTGAGCAATTAGAGCAACAACTGGCCGATTTAAGCCAGCAATTACCTAAGTCTCCCCGCTTTGGCCAACAGCTACGCGAAGATAAGTTATTGTCTGCGGTACGTGGCCGATTTGCCATTCCTGGCGGCTTATGCTCGTTTGATGTACCACAACTGCATTACTGGTTACATCAACCTCAAGTCTGCCAGCAACAAGATATTGATGCTTGGCTTGCTCAATTACAGCTATTGCAACAAGGATTAGAATTACAGCTCACTTTATGGCGCGAAGTAGGCCAATTTCAAACGTTGCGCGCGCACAATGGCTTTTTTCAAGATGATGCCGCTAATACCCACATTATCCGCATACGTCTGTCGGCCGATCAGGCCATTTATCCGGTAGTAAGCGGCAATAAATACCGCTATACCATACGTTTTATGCCGGTCGATAACAGTGAAATCGGCCATGTAGATTTTGAATTGGCGAGCATCAAATGAACCAACCTCTTAGTGTATCCTGTCCTACTTGCAACACCTCAGTGCAATGGGGCGAGCAAAGTCCATTTCGGCCCTTTTGCAGCAAGCGCTGTCAGTTGATTGATTTAGGCGAATGGGCGGATGAAGAAAAGCGCATTCCCGGCGCGCCGGCCTGGTTACCCGATCAGGATAATGAAAATGAATACTGAAGCTAAAAAATCGGCGTCTGCGACTAAAAAAACAGTACTAGTAGCAGTGGGGGTGATTGAGAATGCCGCCGGCGATATTTTTATTTGTCGCCGTGGCGCCCGCCAACATCAGGCTAATAAGTGGGAGTTTCCTGGGGGTAAGGTAGAAGCCGGTGAAACCGTTGAGCAAGCACTCGCACGGGAGCTGGCTGAAGAAGTGGGCATAATGGTAGAGCGCTGTCAGCCTTTTATGCAAATAGAGCACGACTACGGCGATAAACAAGTGACCTTAGCCATTCATAAGATCACCGCTTTCAGCGGTGAACCTAGCGGGCTTGAAGGCCAACCCAGCCGCTGGGTGGCAGTGCGCGAGTTGTCTCAATACCCGTTTCCCGAGGCCAATGGCCCGATTGTTGAAAAACTAACAGCAGCGCCCGGCGCCTAGCACCAAGCGCCTAGCTAAAGACAGACACCCTGCTTCGCTTTATGTCGTCATACCGGACTTGCGCCGGTATCTTTTAAGCCCTAGTCCCCAACCACCAAGATCCTGACTTTCGTTAGTATGACGGCTTAAACCAAAACACCCTCTTTTGTAGGGTCCAATTCATTGGACCAAAACCATGGCACGGCCTAAAAGAGGTCGATTGAAATCAACCCTACAAAACACAAATCGCCCACGAGTCATACCGGACTTGCTCCGGTATCTTTTTAAGCCCTAGTCCCCAACCACCAAGATCCTGACTTTCGTTAGTATGACGGCTTAAACCAAA
>NZ_JBQDEX010000008.1:0-35739 GCF_052084945.1 Oceanisphaera sp. | reverse complement strand
AACTCCAGCATAAAAGGACGGGCTTCTTTGGCTAAGGTATCGCCTATTTGACCGGTCCAACTCATTTCTTTTTTACCCCCGGTACGGGTGCGATAATAATGACGGACTTGCTCGTCATACTCTTGCATTTGTGCTTCATCAAACTGGGCAGGATACTGGTTTTCGCACAACATTAAATTGGCAGGCAAGCGCGGCTTAGGCTCAGGATCTTGAGCGGGATGGCCCATACAAAGCCCAAATAAAGGGATCACCCCTTTAGGCAGCTGTAACAAGTCACTCAAGGCATGAGGCTGATTACGCACAGCGCCAATAAACACCCCACCCAAGCCTAACGACTGGGCTGCGGTTAAGGCATTTTGTCCCATGAGCGCGGTATCAATGGCGCCAATCAGTAATTGCTCAGCAAAACCGGTTTTTGCCTCGGGTACCCATTGTAAATGACGGTGAAAATCAGCACAAAACACCCAAAACTCAGCAGCACTGCCTACATAGGCTTGATTGCCACACAAGGCCATCACCTGCTCTCTTAACTCAGGGGAGCTGATGCGGATCACTGTGGATGCTTGTAAAAAGCTAGAGCTGGGAGCAGCTTGCGCCGAGGCCAAAATCGCACTGCGTTGTTCATCCGTTAGGGCCTGCTCGGTAAACTTACGAATGGATCTATGTTGGCGCATTACGCTAATAGCGGAAGATGTAGCGGCGGACATGATTACCTCTTAGTGTTTCTATGTGTATGATTACTGTAATGGAACTGACTATTAAATGGGAGACACTGTGCAAGAAACTCAACACATAGCCCCCATGTCGCGTCATAACGGTTTAGCACTTATGCTGGCAGGCTTAGTACTAATGCCACTGATACTGGTCATTGGGTATTGGTTAGACGGTCGTGCCCAGCTGGTCGTGGTGTTTTTATTTTTAGCCTGCATGATAATGGCGATATTAGGTGCGCTTAAACTACATGAACCGCATTATAGTTTCTCGCTCAGTCGCGAACATTTGCACTTTCATCACAAAATTGGGGGCTGGAGCCTGCATTGGCGCAATATATTTCGCATTGGACAGCCCAATTTAACCCGCGGCATAGATCAGGTTGATCTGCCTTATGTGGGCATTAAAATTCGTGATATTGATGAAATTCTTTCGTTTATGACGCCCCGCTTAGCAGTACACATTTTAACCGAGCAGCGGCCACTGTTAGCCTTAGCAAGGCGTTATGGTGTGATTGAACGACATCAGTTTCATGACTGGCTGATAGAGGATGATCATTTTTGTTCAGCAAACGGCCACCATTACTCCGGCGCCATTGCGATGCTCGGTCATCGTATGTGTCATATGAGAGAGTTATATGGTTACGATCTATTAATACATGAGTCGTCTTTAGACCGAGAGACCAGCGAGTTTATCCGCTTATTACGCGGGTATTTATACCCGGCTGAATAAATAGAGTGACGACAAGTACAGCTACTGGCTTAGCTTTGTCTGCTAAATATCTTGGTCCATTGAGAGTGTCACCGATCAATCACTCAACCAGATAGCCTCTTGCTCTAAAGCTAAGCCATACTTCTTCATTTCCGTTATCAGCTCTCGCAGTATAGGGGATTGCGCTAACAATTTTTGGCTGTTTCGCTCAAAAGATTTGAATTCCCGTGCAGTATCATTCCAAAGTTGGTTTTGCCCATAACGGTTCAAAAGTTCTTTCCAGTTAGGCATCATCCAAAACTCTGCTCTTTTTTCTAATTTGTCTTTTAAGCGACGATAATTATTCAAGCCTACACCATCATAATCCGCAAATAAGTATACCGACGGTGCTCTTTCGGGCGCCGATAACCACTCAATCAGTTTGTTGTGCAGCTGCCCTCGGTACCAGATGACGGTTGTGGGTTCGCTATTGTGTAGCCAATCTAGCCGATCAAACACTGCTTGGTTTTCCACCAACCAAATGGAATGATGAGTGTGAAGATTGCTGTTTCTTTCGCCACCGATTTCAAGCGAAAAAACGCCAAACTCTTCTGTTGCTACATTTAAGTGATCAGTGAGTACTCCAGACGCCTCCCACAACGGATTCGCAACCGTTTTAGCCAGCACGTAGGTGACATCGTGGCCTGCTCGCCCTTGTTTGCTGCTACGTGTCGCGCCTATATTTAATGCTCGTGGTGGCACAGCTTTAGACAAGTGTTGGTTTGGTACCAACTGTTCTAGTGTGACTTTAACAACATCCATATCTAAAATGCCGTAGACAACTCCACGGCCTTTAGGGGTAACTTGTACCGACTGAGTATTGCGACTGAATGCTTCAAGCTGATTCTTCTGAGGTGATGTCAAGGTGCTTCCGGCGATGGGATCTGGGTAAGCCTCGACCAATCGCGTTAATACTTTAACCAATGTCTGGCTCATCGCAAGGACCCCACTTGTTGTTGCGGCAGCTCTTGATTCTCTATCGGTTCGAAAATTTGCCAACTATTACGGCTAATGTGATTATAGCCATTCGCTTGATGGATTGGCACACAATAACGCGCTGTGGTTAACGGTGCTGGTGAAGCAAAGATCAAGGCAAAACCGAATTGTTCGGCAATTTCTATCAAGTTAACTTGGTTTTTGGTATCTAGAGCTAAGGCCTCATCTAAATAACATACCGCTTTCATTTGGTGACGCTTATCTTGCATTAGGTGCAACATTGCCAGACCAGTCACAAGCTTGGCCATCAATACGGTTCCGTTAGAAGCCGCACTATCAATATCTTCAAATGATTCTTGCTGCTGCCCTTGTTTCGCGACAACAAACTCAAGTCTGAACAAATCTGCCACTCTTAATCCTTGGCGAGCATTACCTTCTTCTATCAGCAAGCTCTTCGCTCGCTCTAACTCCGCATCATCAAGAATACTGCCTTGATCAAACAGTTCGAAACTCTGACCACTTTCAGTTTGCTCTGCTTGCTGTATCAGTACATTCATGGAATCTACAAGCTGACTCTCTTCAACGGGTTCAATTTTGAAGATTTTGAGATCCGATAACTGTCTATGACTGATTAATCGATTGAACTCTTTCATCTTGCTTTGTAGGGCATAGAGCCCACCGCGCAGCTCTCTTAAACTCGCTGTAACGTTGACCACTGCCGATCGAGCACGCCTTTCCAAGGCTTTCTTCTCATCATCTAAACAATGACTGAATTGAATGATACCTTTTATCTCTTCATCTTGAGTTTGCGCCATTTGGAACTTTGTCAGCCCCTTCTGAGCTAAGTCATTTTTCATCTGACGCACTTCTTTAGACAGCTTATCGAGGTCTTTGCAATCCTCGATGTATTGTTCAAGACGAGCCGGTAGAGACTCCAAAGACCACTCATCCATTACAATCCAAGGTGTATGGGGTTGGTCAGACAATGCAGCAAACAGCGCTTGGTCATCAATTCTTTGATTTTTTAGTTTTTCAACATTGCGTTTATCCGAAGCCAAGTTACTGAGCTTATCTCTCACTGTATTAATTTGCAGCGTGAGCTCATTGTACTGCTTGCCCGTATTATCCAGAGCAGCTTCGACCGCCTCTCGCTCACTCGCTAATGTTTGCTTTTGCTCAAGTCGCTGCGCCTGAGTTTTTATTAATGCTTGAAGATGTTGGTAATCCTGCAGTTCTTGCTCACACTGCCTTAGCGCACGGTTTAATTCGATTTTTTTCCTCTCAGCAGCCTCACTCTCTCTACTTGCTTCAAACAAATCCGTAAGCTCTTTTATTTGCTTACTCACATCGCCTATTTCCTCCACCAACTCCTGCTCTGTCTTTTGAATATGCTGAGGTACAAGCTCCTCAAAAGACAGCGTTAAGCCTGAGAGCGAAAATTGCTCAGCAGATTCATCATTAAGCAACTTTCGAAGCTGATTAAGGTCAAGCGAATACTGCGACTGTGGCAATTGCATCACTTGCTGGCTAAGTACTTTATTCAGCTTCTCTAGCTCATGTGCACTAAGCGACTTGGAAAGATGAAGGTATAAATTGTCGCCGAGAGTGTCATATTGAGACTGCAGCCTTTGTAAATGCTCTTTTCGTTGTTGCAACTGCTTGCTAATCGAGGCAGAAGATGAACGTTGCGATTGAACACACAAGGCAGCCTGAGCTTCATACGCTTTCTCGGCTAAATTTAGCTGGTTCTCTAGAAACAGTTGGTCTGGGATCAGAGTAAACCGATCTTCTAACTCTTGTTGCTGTTTCTCGGTACGTTTTAACTCTGCAAGTTTATTGGTTAATTCAGTGCGTTCTCCTGCGCGTATGATGTCTTGGTTTCGTAACTCACTTTGTGTTTGCTCAAGCTTCGCCTTTTGCGTTGATAGATTTTCAGTCATCGTTTGAACGTGACCATGCCAATTTTGCAGCAACTCATTCACTTTAGGTTGGCATGCAGCAATTTTTCCTCGTAGCGACAAGGTACCCTCAAAATTTAGTTCAAGTTCTTGAATCGTATCTAAATTATTGGCTGCTGCCAGGTATTGCTCACGCTCTAGGTTGATATCTTGAAAGGCTTTCTCCCACTCCTGCTTAAAATCTATAGCGGCATTGGGGAGCTCTCGACTAAAGATCTTCAACAAATAGTCTTTAACATCACTGGAGTTTAGCTTGTCAAGCCTTAGCGTCTTGGTGAGGACTTGCTGAAACGAGCGAGCATCGCTTATGTGTTCAAGTTTGAATACTGTAAAGTCGATGTCGCTGTTTTTCTTGCTTTTTGCACCGCCATAAATCGAGTGTCGAAACTCTTTATCATTGAACTTATAGACCCGATGTTTTTTGGTCGCTAAGTGGTTGACTAACTTTGGTTGCGAAACGATGTTTCCATCAGCTAAGCGGAAATCATCTAGATTCAACTCACCCTTGTAAGCAAAGTACTCGTAGTCAAAGCCTACCCCTTTACCCACACAGCCAAACACCACAGTGCCAGTTTGCGGTAAGATGACTTCTAGCAAGATGTAAGCGCTGTTGTTCGGAAAGTAAAAACGACGAGCCTTTTCTAATGTGTGAGAACCGAAATCCATCCTTCTTTGATCAATGATGAGCAGAAATTGAAGCGCATTGATTAAGCTTGTTTTACCATAGTTATTGGGCGCAATTAATGACACAGAGTCATCAAGAGGAAGTTCTGCTCGCTGGTACCCAGCACTGCCAATTAACGCTAAACGTTGAAAGCCGTAATTTAACATGAATCACCTTCCTCATAAGCTGCCACATCGCTATTAGATTGCTGTTCAGTAATAAATTCAAAATGGTCAAGGTAGCGATATACCGAAGACAATAAACGCCAGTGATTGCTCTCTTGAACTGCAAAACCTTTTCGCACTGCATTGTCGAGTATCTTTATGAGTGCATATTGATCGAGCTCTTCTGCATCCAAAAGCTCTTGATGCTTTTCGTAGACCTCATTTAATAAGGCATTATCAATAATCCATTGGTAGAACTGGCCAAGAGCACGGCCGTTATCTGCTTGATGGTCAAATATCACCATCAGCAACAGCGCTAGCTGGCGTGATTGCTTATTGATATTCGAGTTACTATCATCCTCGTGGAACCAAGCAAAACCACGCCCATCCATACGCAAGTCAAACCCTAAACTAGCAAATAGGTGCTGATACTGCTGTGCTTGTTGTTCTAGCTCATGCCATAAAGCCGCATCTGCCGAGCGATTAAGATGTCGCCCAGAAATAAAAAGGTTAAACAACTCTTTCAAATGAGCCAGCTCATTTAAATTGATTTTGCTAGTTTGCATTATCAACATCCTTTGCATTTGTTGAGCTAGTCAACATCTTTATTTCATGAGGGTGGTAGGTTACGGCGACTGTGTTCAGTGCTGTGGTATGTGAATGCATCCCTAATGTGCTTTGCCACTGAGGATCACGGGCAAGCGCGTGATACAGGCGCAACAGCTCGGCATCCGGTAGGTGCTGATAGTTTCCCCTGAGCCATGCCATGAGATTCTCTACTGGTAATACGTCAATTAGTTGCTGTCGTAAAAGCTCTTCATCAACCCAGTTGATGATTGAACTTTCTGGCATTCCCTCTTCATCTGGGAATGGAATAGAGCTAGGCTCAAAGTCCATAAATTCTGCCATCAACTCACGCACCTCGTTACCTAATTGAGTTTTGGTAACACGGCTACTTTTCCACATTGGTAAACCGTTCGCATTCAGCCCTCGCACTAAGCCCTTTTTACGCACTAAACTAAGCTGCTTGCTGATCACCGCTGAAAGCTGGTTATGCTGCCTGACTTCCTCTCTTAACGGCAACAAGGTATCGGCACATTGCTGAGCTATAATTCGCCCTTGGTACCGAAGATCTTTGACTTGATACGCTATCTGGCGCATTGCCAACCTTTGTTGATACAAAGAGCCGCGTATGGAAAGAGTATCAACGGCAGAATCGAGTGCGGCTTCCGCCGTCTCTAATAAAGGGTAGAAACTGCCGCCAAGACCACTATCCATCATTTCGTTCATCGGCTCAACGTATTGATCGTACACCTCTAACACTTCACGGTAACGACGTGCAATCGGAACACGGGTATCCGCCGACTTTGCCAATTCGGCTATTTCAAAGATGGCTTGTTTATCTTGTGTCAACTGTTGAATTATTTTTCTAACCAGCTCTGACAGTCTGTTCGCACCAGTACGAAGTAAATCATTGTCCGACCCATCGAGTCCTTCTAACACTTGGCTAGTGGCGTCTTTAATCGCATCAACTCGCGCTTTAAGCACCGCTGATAGACCTAACTCATGCTCTTGGGTTAAACCTCTGACAAAGTCCACAACTAAGGTGTTTAGCTGATAGTCGCTACTGCGATTGATAGACTGGAGTATGTCTGCATTAATAAGACTGGCGAGCACAGTATTACTTTCCGCATTCTTATTTTTGTACTGATTGATTACCTGCTCAAGTACTCTCAGCTCAAATACTGGAAACTCTCGCGAGAGCCGAGTTAACTGCTCAACCACCTCCCAATGTTGATGTAACTGAAAAGTGAGACTTTTAGGTGCGGCCATTGAAACCTACTTAATATGTATTTAATAGAAAGAACAACATAAACGGCTTGGTTGATTACTTATTACCACTGGCACAATATATCGCCACTCACTACAGGTAAATACTGGTTATATACACATGTCGCATAAGTAAACAGGTATCAAATAATAAGTAAATGACCCATTCAATGGGATTGGCTGTTTCGATGTCGAATAATTGAGATTATGACCTTGTGGGAAGATTGCTTAGCCACGAATCATCTAATTAAAAATTTTGATCTTGGTTGATAACAAGCATCAAAACACATCAACGCGTAATAACAGTGTTATAAATGAGGTATTTATAGATTGCATCTATCAGAAACCAGCAAACGTTCTCAATGCGCTAACGCATTGAGAGTCGGATTCCGGCGAGAAATATTTTTTAGCGGATAAAGAGGAAAGGCAATACGTGTGTAGTGTGCAGAGAAAAAATAAAGCGGAAAGTTTTGTTATACAAAACTTTCCGCTTTAAGAATTTGGCGGTGAGGGAGGGATTCGAACCCTCGATACGTTTCCGTATACACGCTTTCCAGGCGTGCGCCTTCAGCCACTCGGCCACCTCACCAAATATTATGCTGACAAGCCGTTGCTTGTTCAGCGGGGCGTATCATAGGCATGCAAACTTAAAGGTGCAATGTTTTTCTTACATAAGATGTTTGTTTGCACATAATTGCATCAAGTTACCCACATTAATGCGAATACCGCCACTGTTTTAGCGAGATAGGCGACGATCGGCGGTGACTCTGGCATAATAGCGACCCAGTTTTTTAGGCTAAATTAGGATGACAATGACGGAATCAGCAGCTTTAACCCAGCTTAACGAACGCTTTCGGGGCTATTATCCGGTGGTGATCGACGTAGAAACCGGCGGCTTTAATGCCAAAACCGATGCGTTGCTAGAAATTGCCGCTATTACGCTAAAAATGGATAGCAATGGCTGGCTGGTGCCTGATCAAACATTTCATTTTAATGTTGAGCCGTTTGAGGGGGCGAATCTTGAGCCTGCCGCCCTCGCCTTTACCGGCATTGATCCTCATAGTGCGCTGCGAGGCGCGGTCAGTGAGCGCGAAGCGCTGGATCATATCTTTAAAGGCATTCGTAAAGGCTTAAAAGCCAACAAATGCCAGCGGGCGATTATGGTGGCGCATAATGCCGCCTTTGATCATGGTTTTGTCATGGCCGCAGCGGAACGCGCTGAGCTAAAGCGCAACCCCTTCCATCCCTTTGCCACCTTTGATACCGCCAGTCTCGCCGGCCTAGCATTGGGGCAGACGGTGCTAGCTAAAGCCTGTAAAGCGGCCGGAATGAAATTTGATGGTAAAGAAGCGCACAGTGCTTTGTATGATACGCAAAAGACCACTGAGCTGTTTTGTTTGATTGTAAACCGTTGGAAGAAACTGGGCGGTTGGCCGCTAGGCCCGGTTGAAACTGATCAAGCTGAAACCAATCAGGCTTAAATTGCCAAATTGGTATTAGCCGCTATAAAACGGCCCGACATCAGAGGATGTCGGGCCGCTTTAGTATCAGGAGAGGTCAGCCAAGTGACCGCTTCTTAGCCATAACTGAGTACGGGGCGCTAGCTGTAAGTGAGGCAGGCTATGAGGGGCAAAACGCAGCCAGCTTAATCGCGTATACGTCTTGTCACCGTCAATAACACTGCCTGCTAATACCAATATTTCTAGCCCGTTTTTATAATCAGCAACCGATAACACCCCCCCCTTGCGCAAAATACAGCGCACAGGTATGCACATCGGCAAAATGGTGCAGTGGCAAACGCTGGTATCCTTGCAGGCCTGCTTGCCATACGGATGATTCAGGTAGCACTTTAACCCATTGCTTATCTTCAGCTGAAAACTGATTCAACTTTACAAAAATCATGCAGCCATCACGCGTAAAAGAGCGATGCCGGCTGCCCGGTGGGTTACGTACATAACTGCCTGCGGGGTAGTCGCCACTTTCATCGGAAAAAGTCCCCTCGAGCACCCAAAACTCTTCGCCTAGTGGATGGCTGTGCTCGGGGAAATAGGAGTTGGCATCAAAGCGCACTAAGCTTGTGACATGGCCACTTTCGGCTTGTTCGCGCTCTAATGGATAGCGCCACACGCCGCTGGCAGGTGAAGCCTGCCACCTATCGACTTGATAGGGGATGGCCAGAGATTGGTTAAGGTTCATATTTAACATGGGCTGTGATCCAACAAATTATAAAAGTGGCTCTGCTGTTGTTTTGTTTATTAAGAAACTGCTAATGTAGCATCTGTTATCTCGTAGTGATAGCCATGCTCCGCTGAGACAAAGGTTAAACGATGACTGATACAGGTTGGTGCGTCTTGCTCGTGGTGGGAAACAAACAATAACTGAGTGCCCCCTTCTGCCACTAATAGATCTATCCAGCGTTTAACCCAATGACGATTGAAGCTGTCTAGCCCTTGCAAAGGTTCGTCGAGGATCAAAATAGGAGGATGCTTCACCATGGCACGGGCAATAAGTAACAAGCGCTGTTGCCCGTAAGATAAATGCCGAAACGGCTCGTTTGCGAGATGGCTCATACCAAGTAAACTTAACCACTGATCAGCCAAGGCAAGTTGGGTGCTGCCCGGTTGCTGATACACACCAATAGAGTCAAAAAAGCCGGATAAAATCACCGCTTTCGGGGTAGAAGTCACTCGGTAGTCTTGCTGCATGCTGCTGCTTACATAACCAATGTGTTGTTTTATATCCCAGATACTTTCGCCACTGCCGCGTCTGTGACCAAATAACACCAGATGATTACTATATCCTTGAGGATGATCACCTGTGACTAAGCTTAATAAAGTGGATTTGCCCGCCCCATTAGGGCCGACTATTTGCCAATGCTGACCAGGATCGACTTGCCAGTTTAAGCCATCAAGAATGCGCTTATCGCCATAGGTCACTGTCATATCACGCATCACAATACGCGGCGTGTCGGCATCTAATGTACGGCGAGTGGCATCGGGGTCGGCGGGGGGTAATTGCTGGGTTGCCGCCTCCATAGCAGTCAAGTGGTTAAGTTGTGCTAATTCTGCAGAGGCTGCTATCTTGCTACGCTCCCCTGCCATGCTTAATGCACATTCGGTTAAAATACCCAGATGATCACTAAAATCGGGGAGTTCTTCTAAACGATTGAGAATAAGGACTAAGGTTTGCCCCGCCGCTACTCGCTCTTGCAGTAACCTTGTTAAATCGGCTTGGGCTTCAACATCTAAGCCGTCAAAAGGCTCGTCTAAAATTAATAAATCAGGATGTTGTAATAAGGCACGACACAGTAACACTTTGCGGGTTTCGCCGGTAGACAAGTAACGAAACCCACGGCCAAGCAATGTACTAATACCAAAGCGCTCGGCTAATGCGACAAGCTCAGTATCATTAACCGGCTGCTCTTGTATTATTTGACGCGCGGTGTGCCCGTGATCAACATGGTCTTGTAAGTCACTGTCATCTTGTTCGCGCTCGCGATCAGCTAATGTCTGTAATTGCTCAAATGACACCCACTCTATCCGCTGAAAGTTATTTTCTACCGCCCCCGACGTTGAGGTCAGCTCTTTGGCTAAAGCGCGTGCCAATGAGGTCTTACCACTCCCATTCGCTCCCACAAAGCTCCAACATTGTCCAGCATGAAGTTCAAGTTGTTGAATGCTTAGGTGATTTTGCTCGCTAATGGCAAACTGAGCGTCCTGAATACAAATGGCTGTCATGGCGGTAAAATCCTTTTAAATCGGCAAAGGTATATTTTTAACAACTGAGCTTACTGATGCAAGCTACACGGTTGATTTCAAATGAAAGTGTTAATTGTGATCTCACACGCAACGATCGTGCTAAGAACAGGCTAACGTTAAGTGGTTATTTTAATTGAGGGTTCTTATATGCGCTATCATCCAGACTTACTCAACGAATTAAACTTTTTACAGCATTTTAGTTTAGATACCACACAACAAGGCATTAAGGTACATCATGATGCTGATGCTAGCCTAGTTGCAGCGGCAAAATCTTTACATAGCAAGGGTCTGATCACCTTAGAAGATGGTGGCTACTTGACTGATATAGGCCGAGAAGCCAGTGAACACGCTCAAGCATTGCTAAACTTATTACGCGAGTCTGAAACAGCTTAATCGCCTCTGAGCTTAGCTTTATATGCAATAAAAATGCCGGCAAGTGCCGGCATTTTTATTGCATATAGGTGAATGCGAATTAACGCTTAACGTCGCCTACGTTTTCAGTCAGGTACTTAGCAACGCCTTCAGCTGATGCTTCCATGCCTTTTTTACCTTTTTCCCACTGTGCTGGGCACACTTCACCGTGCTCTTCGTGGAATTGTAGTGCGTCTACCATGCGCAGCATTTCGTCGATGTTACGACCTAATGGCAGATCGTTCACTACTTGGTGGCGAACTTGGCCATTACCATCGATCAAGAAAGAACCACGGAAAGCCACGCCAGCTTCTGGGTGCTCAACGTCGTATGCTTTACAGATTTCGTGCTTAACGTCAGCAACCAGTGGGTATTTAACTTGGCCAATACCGCCGTTATCAACACTGGTGTTACGCCATGCATTATGGCTAAACTGAGAGTCGATTGACACGCCGATCACTTCTACGCCGCGCTCTTGGAAGTCAGCAAAGCGATCGTCAAAAGCGATCAACTCAGAAGGACATACAAAGGTAAAATCCAATGGGTAGAAAAACAGCACAGCTGCTTTACCTTTGGTGAACTCTTTAAGGTTGAAGTTTTCAACGATTTCGCCATTGCCCAGTACAGCTGCAGCAGTAAAGTCAGGGGCCTGACGGCCTACCAATACGCTCATGTCTATCTCCTTAGTGATTACACTGTGTAGGTTTAAAAAACCCTACGCTCATTCTGTAGTATATGGGCGAGCAAGGTGAAACCCAAGAGGCACAATGCGCGAACTTAGCTTACTTGCACAAAATACCAGCAATTTACGTAATCACGAGCACAAAACTCCGTTATTGACAGTTCACTGCCACCTGCCTTCTCTTTACCTGACTAATATTAGTAAAAAAGCTCGACATTCAGCGCTAAACTCGCAAAATACTCCCCTTATTTCTTCTAAAATCACAAATTTGTAAGGATACATGATGAATCCTGTTGTTATCGCCGTCTGCTTAATGCTGGTACTCAGTTTACTGCGCATTAACGTCGTGATTGCTATCACCCTCAGCGCAATTGTCGGTGGCATGGTGGGGGGACTATCACTGACTGAAGCGGCCAATACCTTTGCTGGCGGTTTAGGGGGAGGCGCGACTATTGCCCTAAGCTATGCCATGTTAGGGGCGTTTGCCGTGGCTATTGCCCGCTCTGGCATTACCGATTTACTGGCCTTTAAAATTATTAAAGCACTAGGGCAAAACGCCAGTGCTGGCCGCATGGTGTGGATAAAAGCCTTGCTTTTGGTCACCATTTTACTGGTAGCTGTCTCGTCACAAAACTTAGTGCCAGTACATATCGCCTTTATTCCTATTTTAATTCCACCACTGTTACATGTTATGGCAAAGCTTAAACTCGATCGCCGAGCCGTTGCCTGTATCTTAACCTTTGGTTTAACAGCCACTTATATGATGTTACCCGTGGGCTTTGGCGGGATTTTTTTGCACACGGTTTTATTAGCAAACATGGTGGAAAATGGCGTTGAGGTAACTCGCGCTATGCTGCCCATTGCCATGGGTATTCCAGTATTTGGTATGTTTTTAGGCTTATTGGTCGCACTATTTTTTACTTATCGCAAGCCTCGCCTTTACGACGAAAGCAAAATTATAGCTGTGGAGCCCGAACATATACACGTTCATGTGCCGCATTTATTAGTAGCCATGGCCGCTATTTTATGTGCACTCAGCCTACAGCTCTATAGTAACTCCATTATTTTAGGTGCCATGGTCGGCTTTATGATTTTCACCTTTGGTGGTGTGATTAAATTTAAAGAAAGCCAAGACGCCTTCACTCAAGGGGTGAAAATGATGTCGTTAATTGGTTTTATCATGATTGCCGCCGCTGGTTTTGCCGCCGTGATAAAAGCTACAGACGGCATTGGCAGCTTGGTGCAGGCCGTAGAAATGAGCATGGGTGATAATAAGCCATTGGCCGCATTAATGATGTTAGTGGTAGGCTTGTTAATCACCATGGGCATTGGCTCGTCATTTTCGACTATTCCTATTATTGCTCCTATTTATGCGCCTTTGTGTATTGCGCTGGGTTTTTCACCTTTGGCGGCACTGGCCATTATTGGCACAGCAGGCGCCTTGGGTGATGCCGGTTCACCAGCATCTGACTCCACCTTAGGTCCCACCTCGGGCTTAAATGCGGACGGCCAGCATGATCATATTTGGGACTCGGTAGTGCCAACTTTTGTGCACTACAATATTCCGCTAATAGGCTTTGGCTGGTTAGCGGCCATGGTGCTTTAGCCCCTTCAGGGAGTCTTACACTTTACGCCGTATGCTATTGGTAAAAAAGCCACCGCCCACCTTGGGTGGCGGCTTTTTTGTAAGAGCTAAATATAACTGAAAGCACTAAGCTAGAAGCCAAGCATCAAACTGGCTCGATGGGGTTCTTCCCGCTCTCAGCTTCAAGCTGATCACTGCCCGAAGCGCTCGCCCTATTAGATCTGATCTCTATATTTTAGCAGGTTTAGTTGCAGATCTAAGGTTAGTATTTTTCCTCGGTGCTCAGCGCTGTATTTTCACATCATATAGTGCAAATAAATCATAATATCTAATTGCGTGATTTTACACTTAGAGGCACACTGCGCTCTGCATTTTTTGAGTTGCTAGAATATGAATGGCTTGGGTCGTGGGTCAGTATGGGTTGTCTACTAAAGCCCCATATCATCATGCCTTTCAAGGTCCTTACGACTCGCAATCATTTATTACGTTGAGGAATTGAACATGACCATGGTTAGTGTCGCCGCCACCCAAATGGCCTGCAGCTGGAATAGAGATGAAAATATTCAACGAGCCGAAAAGCTGGTGCGCGATGCCGCAGCCAAAGGTGCGCAGATAATCTTGATCCAAGAGCTATTTGAAACGCCCTATTTTTGTATCGACCAAAGCCCAGAGCATTTTGCATTAGCGCAAGAAGCCGATAACAGCCCACTTATTCGCCACTTTCAGGCATTAGCCAAAGAATTGGCCGTGGTGCTACCCCTGAGCTTTTTTGAGCGGTCAGGAAATGCTTTTTACAACTCACTGATTGTGATTGATGCCGATGGCAGCGCACTGGATTTATACCGTAAAACCCATATTCCAAACGGCCCAGGCTATCAAGAAAAACAATTTTTTACACCCGGCGATACCGGTTTTAAAGTGTGGCAAACCCGCTATGCCAAAATTGGGGTAGCCATTTGTTGGGATCAGTGGTTTCCTGAAACTGCACGTAGTTTAGCGCTTATGGGGGCCGAGTTGATGTTTTTCCCTACCGCTATAGGCAGTGAACCCCAAGATGCGAGCATTAACAGTCACCCACACTGGACCCGAACCCAGCAAGGCCATGCAGCAGCTAACCTAGTGCCGGTTATTGCTTCTAATCGTATTGGTGTTGAACAAAGCCAGTATATAGATGGCCTAGCAACGACCTTTTATGGTGGCTCATTTATTACTGATGAATTTGGCGAGCTAGTACAACAAGCTGATAACACCACAGAGGGGGTGTTAGTACACCAATTTGATTTAGCTAATATTGCTAAAAATCGTGCCAGCTGGGGATTATTCCGTGACCGCCGCCCAGGTATGTACACCACATTAAAGACCTCAGATGGTCAGCACGAGGGCAGCCGTTAATGGACGCGCTTTGCGAATTTTATATGCCTGGTGAATGGGCGCCACAAGCCGCTGTATGGATGATATGGCCACACCGTGGCGATAATTGGCGTGAATTCGGTCAGCCAGCACAACGTACTTTTGCCCGTATTGCAGAGGCTATTGCGGTGGCGACCCCAGTTTATATGGCGGTGCCCGAGCAAGACATGGCACTTGCTAAAGCCATTATGCCCCCCTTAGTGAATTTGGTTGCCATTGACAGTGATGACGCTTGGGCACGAGATACAGGGCCTACTCTTGTTATTAATAATAAAGGCGAGCGCGCCGGTGTAAGCTGGATATTTAATGCGTGGGGGGGACACGAAGAAGGCCTGTATTACTCTTGGGAAAAAGACCAAGCCATGGCTAGCGCTATGTTGGAGCATCACCACCTACCTATGTTTAAGGCGCCTATTGTATTAGAGGGAGGCTCTATTCATGTGGACGGTGAAGGCACATTATTAACCACAGCCGAGTGCTTGTTGAACAAAAATCGTAACCCTGACTACACACAACAAGACATTGAACAGCAGCTTAAAGATTACTTAGGCGTAACCCATTTTATTTGGCTACCGCTGGGCGTGCATTTAGATGAAACCGATGGTCATATTGACAACATGGCCTGCTTTGCTCGCCCGGGCGAGGTGATATTACATTGGACTGACGATAAAAAAGATCCACAATATGCACGCTCTCAAGCCGCTTATAAGGTGTTGAGTCAAGCTCGTGATGCCAAGGGTCGCCAGCTTAAAATATGGAAATTACCCCAACCTAACCCCTTGTATATTAGTCAGCAAGAAGCCGCCGGCATTAAACCAGGCTCAGGTGTTCCCCGCCGAGCAGGAGATCGTATGGCTGCTTCTTACGTTAACTTTTTGATCACAAATAATCGGCTTATTTTTCCATTACTTGACCCGGACACCGACAGTAAAGCCCAGCAAATATTAGAGAGCATTTTCCCAGAGTTAGAGGTAGTGGGCATAGCCACCCGAGAAGTATTGCTAGGGGGCGGTAATATTCACTGCATTACTCAGCAAATACCTGCAACACAGCCGTAAGCGGTACGCTATAAGCTCTACGTTAAAGATAAAAAAACACCGGCTCAAGAGATCCGGTGTTTTATTTCTTACCGTGTATAGCGAACGACGTACAGCTTCAAGCGCTGGGCGCTACAGTTACTTAGGCCTCACACTGCCTTTTAGGCCTGTTAATTGCTCTAATGCTTTTAACTGCTGCTCTAATCGAGTTTTGTTATCCGGCCCAATCCATACCCGATTAATTTCGCCTTCTTGTGGTACTGCGGGAGTAGTGCGTGCGGGATAACCGGCAGCCTGCAGTTTTTTAACTAACGCATTCACATTTTCAGCATTGCGAAATGCGCCTAGCTGCACTATATGACTGGCCTCCTGCGTTGCTACCGGTGCCGCCGAGGTGACAGGCTCAGCTTTGGCTGCTACCTGAGGCGTCGGTTTGGGCGCCGGTTTCGGTTTAACCACAGGCTCAGGTTTCGCTGCCGAAGGGGCCACAGGAGGCGCTTCTTGAGCTTGTTCTATGTTCCACGTCGGCGACTCATTTACTGATTGAACAGGGGCATTGTCAGACGTTGAGTCAGCAGGTGCTTCCACTAGTGCGCGCGCCGGTTCAAGTTCGGGGCGCAGAGGAATAGTCACCGCCTCATCGGGGGGACGCTGCTGCTTACCATTTAACACATCAGGCAAAAAGATAACGCCCAGCGCCACCAAAATGACAGTACCTACTAACCGATGCTGAAACTGTGTCGCCAAAGTGCTCTCCCTATTTATTGCCTGTCATATTACTTACCCAAAAGAGGGGTTATCACCGTTAAACGGCGCACTGTTATTAAGCTTACTCGGCGTGAGCCAATACTTCTGCAACAGTAAAAAATGAGCCGAACGCAATCACTACATCATGCTCTTTTGCATTAACTTGCGCCACAGCTAATGCCTCACTCACTGAGCTAAAGCAAACTCCAGACTGCCAGTGTGCAAGCTCATTGGCAGTTGCACCACGGGGGCCAGATAAACTTGCCAAATACCACTCATCAATTACATTTTGTAGAGGAGCTAGGCTTGCAGGAATGTCTTTGTCTTTCAGCATGCCCACCACTGCCAAGCAGCGACCTTTCCCTTTAAGCACCGCTAAACGCTGGGCTAAATACGTCGCAGATTCAGGGTTATGTGCCACATCAATCCATAATTGAGGAGTTAATTGCTGCAAACGTCCGGTGAGCTGCGCACCTGATAACCCCTCTTTAATGGCGTTAATATCAAGCATAAAGGGTGACAGCGCAAGTGTTGCCAATGCCGTGGCGGCATTCATGACAGGTAACGAGGGGATAGGCAAATGATCCAACTGTAGGCCAAACCCGCTGAATGACCAATGTTCTTCAACACTTGCAGAAGGCGCCTGAACTTGCTGCCATACATAATCACGCCCCGTACAATACAAGGGAGTGCCTAGTTGTTTAGCGTGCGCTAACAAGCGCTCTGGCGGCTGAGGATCACCACATACGGCAGGCTTAGCGTGACGAAAAATACCGGCTTTCTCAAAGCCAACACTGTCTCGGTCGGCCCCCAACCAGTCGGTATGATCCAGCGCAACCGTGGTCACTATGCTTTGATCTGACGCCACCACATTGGTGGCATCTAAGCGCCCTCCTAAGCCGACTTCAAGCAACACCACCTCGGGGGCGGCGTCACGAAACAGCCATAAAGCAGCTAGGGTCGTAAACTCAAAGTAGGTCAGGGCCACACTCGGTTGCTCGCCCTGCATACGCGCAGACTCAACGGCGGCAAAGGCGGCACAAAAATCGGCGGCAACAGGGCTGTCACCATTAATGCGCACCCGCTCGCGATAATCCACCAAGTGTGGCGATGAATACACCCCAACACTGTGGCCACCGGCACGCAACATTGACTCAAGCAACGCACAAGTGGTGCCTTTGCCGTTAGTTCCCCCAACAGTGACAACATAACTGGGCAAGCTCAACAACCCCAGTCGCTCAGCGACTATGGTTATACGCGATAAACCCAGCTCAATATGCGCCATATTCAAGTTTTCTAGCACCATTAACCAATCGGATAAGGTGCGTTGTAAGGGGTCAAGTGGGCTCATTATTATTCGGCTTTAGACTCAACATCAGACTCATCCTCAGGCGCTTGTACCTCAGGTTTAACGTCACTCACGGCGTCTATATTCATCAACTTACCAATTAAACCAGCCAGTTTATCGCGCATTTCGCGGCGATCAATAATCATATCGATGGCGCCATGCTCTAGCAAAAACTCACTGCGCTGAAAGCCTTCTGGCAGTTTTTCACGTACTGTTTGTTCAATAACACGTGGCCCTGCAAAACCAATCAACGCTTTAGGTTCACCCACGTTCACATCACCAAGCATCGCTAAACTGGCCGATACGCCGCCCATGGTCGGATCTGTTAGTACCGAAATATAGGGTAAGCCGGCTTGTGACAAACGATTAAGTGCGGCACTGGTTTTCGCCATTTGCATTAACGAGAACAAGGCCTCTTGCATACGCGCGCCACCTGAAGCAGAAAAGCAAATTAAGGCACGATTTTCTTCAATACAAGCGTTAACAGCTTCAATAAAGCGAGCGCCTACTACCGAGGCCATAGAACCGCCCATAAAGGAGAACTCAAAGGCACATACAGCCACAGGTATCCCTTTAAGGGTCCCGGTCATAGAGACGATGGCGTCTTTTTCATTGCTGGATTTTTGTGCAGCATTCAAGCGATCCTTGTATTTTTTAGAGTCTCTAAATTTAAGGATGTCTTGTGGCTCTAATGCCGCGCCCAGCTCTACGCGACCCTCTTTATCAAGAAATTTATCTAAGCGCAGTCGCGCGCCCACTCGCATGTGATGATCACATTTAGGGCACACATCTAAATTACGGTCTAACTCAGCACGGTATAACACCTGCTCACAACTCGTACATTTGCTCCATACGCCTTCTGGAATACTATGACGACGAACACCGATATTTTTATTTTTAGGAAGAATTTTCTCTAACCAGCTCATGGAAATCCTTAGCGTAATTGCATCGTTGTTGCAGCTGATATGCTGCGGGTTTCGCAAAATAATTGCATCGAAAATAAACTGACTGCCCTACTGATTCAAGGACGCCTTATTAGGCAAGACCCCAATCATCTTGTTCGACAATATGACGAGCATTAAAGCATAGTTCAGCCTATTCGTTGATAAAAATTATGGGTTAACTCTCGCTGTGAGTGCCGCGTAAATTATCTGGCAACCACAAAGGGCCCGGTATGGTGGTAGGTAAAGCAAAAACCTCAGGATAATCGACAGTCACTAAGTACAGTCCGCCGGCTTTAGCCGTAGGGCCCGCGACGCGACGATCACGAGCAGCCAGTACCTCTTTTATCCAGCCTATGCTCTTTTCACCCAGCCCCACTTTAATCAAACTGCCTGCAATGTTACGCACCATGTGATGCACAAAGGCATTCGCTTTTATATCTAACACCACATAATGACCGTAACGCGCAACATTTAAATGTAAAATATGGCGATGGGGGCTATGAGACTGACATTGCATCGCACGAAATGAGGTAAAGTCATTATCCCCTAGTAGGCACTGCCCTGCTTGGTGCATTTTTTCTGCGTCAAGCTCACCAACATAATGACTGACACCACTGGCATTAATAGCGGGCCGCATTTTATGATTAAATATAATATAACGGTAGCGCCGTGCTGTGGCACTAAAGCGTGCATGAAAGTCATCGCGGGTATTTTTTGCCCAACGTATGGCGATGTCGTTAGGTAAGTTGGCATTCATGCCTAAGGTCCACGCACTGAGTTGGCGAACAGCGTCAGTGTCAAAATGCACTACTTGACCGGTGCCGTGTACGCCAGCATCGGTGCGCCCAGCACACTGTACCGTAATTGATTGATTGGCAATATGTGAGACGGCTTTTTCTATCTCAGCTTGTACGCTGGGCACTTCTCGTTGCCGTTGCCAGCCATAATACTGACTGCCGTCATACTCGATGCCAAGAGCAATGCGCATAAATTAATTCCACGAGGCGAATAAAGACGGCAATTATACTCGTTACCGCACTAAATTAAAGAACCGGCCTCATTAAGAGGCCGGCGTTTAGGTGATGTATTGATATTTACTGTTCACTTAGCGCATATTAGCCGCGTTTATCAAGCCGCTGTAAGAGTTTACTAGCATCACGCTGCTGTGCTTCATTACCTTGTTCAAGCGCTTCATTTAGTAAATCTCGGGCACTGTCTATGTCGTCTATTTCAATATATGCACGGGCTAAATCTAGCTGAGCACCAATGCCACCTTCATCGGCATCAATGTCCACGCCCTCTCCTTGACCAATCACATCGGCGTAATCATCTAACTCAAGGTCAAGTTTACGTTCTCTTTCTGCAGTCACGCCGTCTGCCGCTTCTGCTTCATCCATAAGCTGCTCTACTGAGACATAATCATCTTTAGCACTCGACTCATCTGCCAGTAATTCATCAACTGCAGCGGTTTCTGTAACAGGGGGAGCAAAAGACTCACTGTCATCTAGCGCTGCAGCAGGCGCGCCATCAGCAAAAAGACTGTCTGCCAACGTTTCTGCGGTGTCATTATCACGCTCGTCTTCCACTGCAGTTTCAGTATCACTCGATAACGGTTCCTCTGTTACTGAGTCTGCTTTTTCTGCCACTGATTCAAGATCAATATCAGCAACATTCTCAGTGTCCGTCGGTGCCTCTGGCGAGTCGATAGCTGATGCAGACTCGGCAGAAGCAAATATATCATCAAGATCGTCATTGGACATGGGCTGCTCATTGTCCGCGTCTGACGACGTTGTGTCATCGATTAAGACTTCATCTGCGTCCTCAATCTGTGAGTCAGATGACGCAGCTTGCGCACCTTCTTCTACATCTTCAAATAAGGGGTCTGAGTCAGGCGCTTGTTGTTCACCCTCTTCTGACGCTTGCTGATTTTCTTGCTCTTCTTGCAATTGTTGCTCTTCTAAGAAACGAGCAAACGCATCTTCGTCTACATCTTCTTCAGGATCGTCTTCTGGCGCTAATTCAAGCTCATTGGGTATCTCCCCCAACATGGGATCTAATTCTTCATCGGTCTCGCTACTAAACAAGTCTTCAAAATCATTATTTTCTTCTTCTAATATAGCGCTAGACTCAGAGAGCTCTTGCTCTTGTTCAGCTAAGTCTCGGCGTTCTCGATTACGCCACCACAAGGTAAATAATGCCAACAACAAGAGCGCAGGTAGCATTAAAATAAGCGCTAAATTAATGGGGTTATTCAACAAGTCTTTCAGCCAGCCTTCTTCTGCGACTGGCTTTTCATCCGCAGAAAAAGGTTCTGCCCCTTGCTCTGAAGTACTGCGCCCGTTCTTTAATTGTTCTACTTCCGCAGTTAGCTGCGTCAATCGCTGACGTAACGCTTGATTATTGTCGGCCAACGCAGCTAATTGCTCATTTGACATCGACACCTGCTCGCGCAGCTCATCCATTAATTGTAACTGTAATCGATTAAGTGCCGTTTCTTCTGATTGCGCAGGACTTATTGGACTGTCAGCCGTCTTACTTTCAACAGGGGTAGCTGCTTTAGGTTCACTGAGCCCGGTGGCGTTATCAGTACTTGGCGGAGCCGCCGCTACAGGAGCAGAAGGTACCACGGGCTCAGCGACTTTTTGGGGGGCCTTGGGGGGAGTTGCGCCCTTGGTTGTTGATGGCTCAGCTTGCTGGGTGGATGTTTCTGTAGACTTAACTTCAGGCTTAGGCGCCGTCGCTTGAGGAGCAGGCGTGGTTGGCGCATTAGTCTGGGCAGCACGAGTCACATTACGAGAACCTTGACGACTTAACTGGCGAAACTCTCTTTCTGCCTCACTTGCAGAGCGTTGTGTCGCTTGCGTTTGTGTGGGTAAACGTAATTGAGCACCTCGTTGTAGGTGGTTGATATTGCCACGCACAAACGCCTGCGAATTAAGGTGATATAACGCCACCATGGTTTGTTGCACTGTCGTGGGGGCTGTGGTGTTACGTGCGGCAATGGCCCACAAAGTATCGGTACTACGAATAGGCCCATAACGCCCAGGCGACATGACAGGGGGAGGCGCTGCACTGGTCGTTGAAGGTTGAGGTGTTTGAGTGGCAGTGGGGGCTGTGAGCGGCGAATCGTTGGATGTATTTTGTGCTGGGGGCACTAGCTGTTTTGAGTCTGATGATTCAGGGCCGCGCAGCTCAATATAAAAATTATCCTGCGCGGCTACCATAGCCCCACAGCCTAGCCATAAAGCCAAACCAACACCAAGATAGGGTTTGAGTCGTTTTATCACGTTTTTATATCCTTTTCCTGACGTTGTACCGCCCCATTAGCACGGCTCACGTTCATGCCTGCCATAAAATGGCCGTAGTGTAAAAAAGCGCCAATAGAAACCTAGCTTGCCATGTGGCAGCAAACAGTACCATATCGACAATATGGCATTAAACTTTAAAGCCCAGCGCATACAGCGTATTTTGCACGTCTATGTGAGAGCTTTCCACTGCTAATGACCCTAATTCTCGCCGCTGGGGATATTGTTTGCGTAACTGGTCAAAAAAACCGGGCTGCCCAAGCTTTGCACGAAAGGCCCAATCGTCAGCTTTAATGTCGTACACTAAGCGCACTAAACGCGTGAGTAAAGCTTGATCACACTCGCCAGCTAAGGTGAGGTCTGTTATCGCCGGTATGGGTAACAACTGCTCCACATCGTTCATCACAGCTTGGCCCTTGTGTGCTTTTACTGCCTGATAGAGCGCAAATGTCCCCCGCGCCTTACCCTCTAGGCTATAGCCGGCAATATGTGGGGTGGCCAACAGCGTATGGGCAACTAATGGCAATAACACCTCAGGTTCATGCTCCCACACGTCCATGACTAAGGTAACCGGATTCTCGGTTTGTTGACGGTGTAATAAAGCTTGGTTGTCCCATACTTCACCACGACAGGCATTAATCAAAACCTGATCACCGTGCAGCGTATTAATGGCGCTTTCATCTAATAAGTGCCACGTTGGGTACGCACCGTCATGAGTGATGGGCACATGAAAACTAATAATATCTGCAGTTAAAGCCTGTGATAACTCAACAAAATCACTCGGGCTCTGTTGCGCTTTAATTGGGTCGCACAATAACACTTTCATGCCCAGTGCGTGAGCACGCGCCACCACTTGTGAGCCGGTATTACCCACCCCAACCACGGCAATAGTGCGACCTTTTAGCTGCCAATGCTTATGCTCTGCAACGGCCAATAAGGCGGCTAATACATAGTCACCTACCGCAACTTTATTGCAGCCAGGGGCGCTGGCAAAAGCAATATTGCGTTCTGCTAATAATTCGGTATCAATGTGATCACAGCCAATGGTTGCGGTACCAACAAAACGCAAATGCGGTGCTTGCGCCAGTAATGCCGCGTTAACTTGAGTAATAGAGCGCACTAACAACACTTCTACCTCTCGCAATTGCTCTGGTGTTATGTTTCTCCCAGCAAAGGTGGTGACCTCTGCCCAATCACCAAATAGCGCTTGCACATAAGGCATATTTTCATCGGCTAACAACTTCATGAATACTCCCTAATTAGGCCTTATTATACACAGTTCACCCTATATAAAAGCACACTCCGTTTTTTTGTGTCAGGGCAAATTGACGGTAGCCTTTGCATTAAATAATCAGCCTGTTGATTACTATACCCTTTGCAACGACACGCTTCAGCTATCATTCACCGCCTGCTTTGCTACAATCGCGCCCGCTTCTATTATTTTGCTTAATTACATTCTTTTTTGGCCTAACAACTCATGACCTTTCGACTCTTATTTACTGTATTCGTGTTACTGGTTTTTCCTGTCACCATAGCCAGTTTAGGCTACCAGTGGCAATGGCATTGGTTTCCGCTGCTTGATTTAGATGAAGTCCCTGCCTTATTGGCTTATGGCCTTACTTTAACGATTAGCAAATTAGGCATTGCCTTAACTTTAGTATCATTAAGTTTATTAGCCTTACTTCGATGGCGTCGTCGATCGGGGCAATGGGTGGTATTTTTCTTTTGTTTAATGGGAGCGCTTGGCAGTGCGTTTGTAACTAAAAGCATTGCTAAAGAATATTTTAAAGAGCCTCGCCCTTATGTGCTTTGGTTAGCTGAAAAAGGACGATTAACTGACAGTGCTCATTTTTATGCGCAACTGCCATTAATACGAGAACGCTGGGTAGAAAATGGCGTTAAAGATATGTCAGATCAACAAGTTCCTAATTGGCTAAAGCATCATTGGCAAGATGAAGTGAGTTATTCTTTTCCTTCGGGTCACTCTATTGCTGCTATGACTATCGCCAGCTTTTATTGTTTGTTATTACTCTATCGTCGACGTTCAGCTTGGCTCATTGGTGGGGTAAGCGTGTGGGCGGTCGCAGTGTGTTATTCACGGTTATTATTAGGCCTACATTGGCCTGCCGATATTTTGGCAAGCAGTGTATTAGGGGTATTTTTCGGCACATTAGGCGCGTGGGCATTTATCTATTGGGATGATAGAGAGCTACATAACACTAAACCATAAGTACATGACAGTTCTGGTTATATGCAACTCTAAAGCAACAGGCTGGCAAACCTCCACTTTGCAAAGAACTAAACGCCCAGTGAAACAAAACATAGTCTATTCATGTCGCTGGGCGCCTGCTAATTACTTCCCGAAATAACGTACAAACTGAGCAGGATCGCGCTCGGGCAGCTTACGCACCTCTACTTGTGCAGTGCCTAGGTATAAAAACCCAACAATTTGATCCGTTTCTGCTAACGATAGCGCCTGGTGCACACCGCGATCAAATGAAAACCAACCCGTACGCCAAATACCATTAAAACCTAAGGCTAATGACGCCATTTGCATGGCCATTAACGCACAACCTGCAGAAATTTCTTGCTCTAAGCGCGGCACATTGTTGTGCTCTTTCACCTTAGCTACCACTGTAATCACCATGGGGGCACGCAGCGGAGCATTGCGCGCTTTTTCTATGGTTTCAGCATCTTTTCCATTGGCTTGAGCTGCTTGGGCAAAAATATCGCCCAGCTGTTGGCGTTGTTCACCTTCAAAAACAACAAATTCCCACGGGGTTAATGCACCATGATCTGGCGCACGCAGCCCCGCTTTAAAAACTGTGTCTAGCTGTTCTGCACTTGGTGCCGGCTCAATCAAACGCGGATTGGAGTGACGATTTAATAACAGTTCTAATGCATCCATGTGTTATACCTTTACTATTGGGCAACGTTAAATATGGGAACACCATAACACCAAGCCCTTCGGGCGGCCATAAGCACTCAGCGCCACGCTAAATGTCGGTACTTGTTTTTCCATTTGCAGCCAACACAGTGGGAACTTCGCCTACAGAGTTTATATAGACAGTCCCAGCTCCATGCCTTGGCGAATCGCCCGTTTAGCATCCAGTTCGGCGGCTACGTCGGCCCCGCCAATGACATGTACTTTTTTAGTGCCTTGCTTAATTAATGCTGCCTGCAAACTTCGATTAGCTTGCTGCCCTGCACAAATAATCACATTATCCACAGCTAAACATTGCGTTTCTCCATCACGTTTAATATGCAGCCCTTGATCATCAATCTGCAAGTAATGCACCCCCGCCCACATTTGTACTCCATGCTGTCGAAGGCTGGCTCTGTGAATCCACCCCGTGGTTTTACCTAAGCCTTTGCCGGGCTTGTCAGCTTTACGTTGCAATAGCCAAACCTTACGTTGAGCCGTTACGGGTTGCGCCGCTATTAAGCCGCCAGCCGCTTGATATTGGCTGTCTACTCCCCACTGCGCCAGCCACTGTTCTGTATTTTGGGGACTCTTGGTAACCAAAAATTCAGCCACATCAAACCCAATGCCGCCAGCGCCAATAATGGCCACCTTGTCTCCCACTGGAGCATGACGCGCTAATACATCAAGGTAGCTAAGTACGCTGGGGTGGTCTATGCCTTTAATATCGGGCATGCGCGGGGTAATACCGCTGGCTAATATCACCTCGTTAAAGCCACGTAACTGCAACGCTGTTACCTTAGTGTTAAGCCTAACCTCTACTCCAGCCTGTACTAAACGATGCTGAAAATAGCGCAGGGTTTGCGCAAATTCCTCTTTGCCAGGTATTTGCTTGGCGTAATTAAATTGCCCCCCAATTTCACTAGCAGCGTCAAACAACACTACCTTATGCCCTCGTTCAGCCGCTTGGCAGGCAAAGCTCAGCCCTGCCATACCTGCTCCTACTACAGCGAGTCGCTTAGTACGCTTACTCGGTGTCACAATCAGTTCAGTTTCATAACAGGCCCTAGGGTTGACTAAGCAAGAGGCGCGCTTGCGTTTAAAGACATGATCTAAACAGGCTTGGTTACAAGCAATACAGGTATTTATTTGCTCAGCTTGGCCGGCCGCCGCTTTATTTACAAAATCAGCATCCGCCAAAAATGGCCGCGCCATACACACTAAATCGGCATGTTCAGATGCCAATATTTGCTCCGCTACCTCGGGAGTATTAATACGGTTGGTGGCCACCACCGGCACAGTTAACGCTTGGCGAACCTGCTGGGTGACCCAACTAAACGCGCCGCGAGGCACCTGAGTAGAAATAGTGGGTACCCGCGCTTCGTGCCAGCCAATACCGGTGTTAATAATAGTAACCCCCGCAAGCTCTAATGCTTGGCCTAAAGCGATCACTTCCTCTAGGGTCGAACCTTGATCAACCAAATCCAACATAGAAAGTCGAAAAATAATAATAAAGTGCTCACCCACACTAGCCCGCACCGCCTTCACTATGGCTAACGCAAAGCGTTGGCGCTGAGTGCTATCACCGCCCCATTCATCGTCTCTTAGATTGGTTCTGGCACAAATAAATTGATTAATCAGGTAGCCTTCTGAGCCCATGATTTCTACCCCGTCGTAGCCTGCCTGTTGAGCCAGCTTAGCGGTATGGGCAAAATCATGAATACAGCCGCGAATTTGGCGCTTGCTCATAGCATGGGGCGTAAAGGGATTAATAGGGGCAGACTGGGCTGAGGGGGCCTGCGAAAAAGGATGAAAGGCATAACGGCCGGCGTGCAGTATTTGCAGAGCTATTTTGCCGCCCTCATTATGGACCGCTTGCGTTAATAACCGATGCCGAGGCCGCTGCCAACAATAACTCAGCTGCGCCGCCATTGGGAGTAACCGCCCTCTAAAATTAGGGGCGATGCCGCCAGTAATAATTAACCCTACCCCACCACGAGCACGCTCGGCATAAAAAGCGGCAAGCTTGGCAAAACCACCCCGCTCTTCTTCTAATCCAGTATGCATTGAGCCCATGATTACACGATTTTTAAGCGTCGTTATTCCTAAATCAAGAGGAGCTAATAAATGGGGGTAATAACTCATTAAACTGACACCTATAGCAATAAGTAACACGATATCAGGCTAGTTCATCGCTATCGCAATTTCAAACAATCGTTTAAATGCGTTTTAGTTTGGCATTGTACTAATAGTGTCGTCATAATAGAGCACTTCAATAATTATTTCGTTTAAGGCAAATCTATGTGGTCTGTTATAAAAGCCTTGTTTCGTGGTATTGCTAAAGTACTCAATGCAATTCGCCTATTGATTACAGCGCTGTTCTTATTAGCTATTTTGGCATTTTCAGTGCTTATTTTTAGTGGTAAAGATGACACTGTGACACTCCCCGAAAAGGCAGCCCTCACCCTCACCATAGCAGGCCCTCTACTGGAGCAAGAAGCGACAGCTAACCCACAACAATTATTAGAAAAATGGCTCAGTGACAGTCAAACACCGGCACCCATGACCATGAGTCAAATAAAAGAGGCGCTAGACTATGCACGCAACGATCCGCGTATTGATGCTCTGGTATTAGAACTACAAAATATGAGTGAGTCGAGCCTCACTAAGTTAGATGAAGTAGGTAATGCCATTGAGCAGTTTAAACGCTCGGGCAAGCCCGTCTATGCCCTTGGCGATTATTACAGCCAAGGACAATATTACTTAGCTGCACACGCAGATCATATATTATTAAACCCAGCCGGTGGCGTGACACTGCAGGGGTTGGGCGTCTATCGTCTACATTATAAAGCCGCCTTTGAGCGTTTTAATATTACGCCTCATGTCTTTAGAGTGGGCACCTATAAATCCTTTGTCGAACCCTATTTGCGCAATGATATGTCTAACGAGAGCCGCCAAGATACGCAACTGTGGTTAGGTCAACTTTGGCAGCATTACCAAGATAATGTCGCCACATTAAGAAATATTCCCACCGATCATATTAGCCCTAGCAAAGAGCAGCTGCTTAGTCGTTTTGCCGCAGTTAATGGTCACCCTGCACGCTACGCCCTAGAGCAAGGGTTAGTTGATACTCTGGCCAATCGTCATCAAATGCAAAGCACAGTCGCAGAGCAAGTAGGTTGGAACCATCAATCCAATCACTATATGAGCGTGAACATTCCCACTTACCTAAGCCATGTGCAAACGCCACCCAGCGATGCACCTAAGGTGGGATTAATTATTGCAAGCGGTGCGATTATGAGTGCCGATACAACAACGCCTAATAGCATTAATGACGAGCATGTTAGTCAGTTAATAGAACAAGCTCGACGCGATGACGATATCCACTCTTTAGTGCTGCGCATAGACAGCCCCGGCGGCAGTGCCTTTGCCGCAGAACAAATTCGCAGTAGCTTGTTGCGCTTTAAAGAAAGCGGCAAACCTTGGGTCGTGTCAATGGGCAGCACTGCAGCCTCTGGTGGTTATTGGATAGCCGCCGATGCTGATAAGATTTATGCCGCCCCGACCACCTTAACCGGCTCTATTGGGGTATTTGGTTTATTTTTAACCTTTGAAGAGGCATTGCAAAAGCTTGGGCTCAATACCGATGGCGTAGGCACCACCGACTTTGTTGGCGCCGGTATTACCACAGGTTTGCCAGATCATGCTAAACAAATGATCCAACTGAGCGTTGAGCATGTTTATCAGCAATTTGTCACCTTGGTAGCACAAGGCCGAAACATGAGCCCTGAACAGGTAGAGCAGGTTGCTCAAGGTCATGTTTGGACCGGTAAAATGGCTGAAGAGCTAGGCTTAGTTGATGAGTTAGGTCACTTGGATGATGCCCTAGCAGGTGCCGCTGAATTAGCTAATTTAGGTGAATTTAGTGTAAAAGAAATCACCTTACCGAGGTCAGCTAAAGAAAAACTACTGGCTCAGTTTATAGGAGACTCCAATGTGCTTTCTCATGGTCTTATGACGGCGCTGCCTGCTGTATTGCGTCCAGCCGCCAAACAGGTAACACAAGAGGCCACCGCGCTGAGTCAGTTTAATGATGCGCAAGGTCGATATGTATTGTGTGTTCCCTGTCAGGGCTTTTAAACACAAGTAAAAACTGAAAGCCTGACACGGTCAACACCCAAATATAAAACAGGCACACGTGTTTAATATTGAGGTAAGGTGAATGGCCAAAAAGAATATTTATATCGCCTATACCGGCGGTACTATTGGTATGCAAAAAACCGCCAAAGGCTATGTGCCTTTGGCAGGATTTGTGGGGCAACGCTTAGCTGAAATGCCAGAATTTCATGACTCCGAGATGCCCCACTTTCACCTTAATGAATATAATCCCCTAATTGACTCTGCCAACATGACGCCCGCCGACTGGCAGCGTATTGCTAACGATATTCAGGCCAACTACGCCCATTACGACGGTTTTGTCGTGTTACACGGTACCGACACCATGGCGTTTACCGCGTCAGCCTTATCGTTTATGTTAGAAGACTTAGATAAGCCGGTGATTATTACCGGCTCACAAATTCCACTCACTGAGTTAAGATCAGATGGTCGCCCTAATTTATTAAATGCACTTTATGTGGCCGCCCATTACCCTATTAATGAAGTAGGGCTATTTTTTAACCATCGTCTTTATCGGGGAAATCGCGCCAGCAAAGAGCATGCCGATGGCTTTGAGGCTTTTGACTCACCGAACTTTCCACCACTATTAAATGCCGGTATTCATATTCGGGTGTATGCAGGAAAGCTCGGCCGCCCCAGCGGTAAGCCGCTAGCAGTCAGTCCCATTATCCCTCAACCCATTGGCATGGTGACTTTGTATCCAGGGATCAGCTTAAATGTTATTGCTCACTTATTGGAGCAACCTATAAAAGCTTTATTACTCTCATCTTATGGTGTCGGTAATGCGCCACAAACACCCGACTTGCTTAGTGTATTAGCGGCCGCATCAGCTAGGGGGGTCGTGATCGTTAACTTAACACAATGCCAGCGTGGCAGCGTTAATATGCAAGGATATGCACCTGGCCAAGCGCTAGCGGCCACGGGGGTTATTTCAGGATTTGATATGACACCTGAGGCGGCGCTCACCAAACTACATTATTTGCTTAGCAAAAATCTATCACCACAACAGGTGCGCGAACAAATGGGGAAAAACTTACGAGGCGAGCTAACACAAGTGTCAAAGTAAACACAAAAAAAACGAGCGCCCTAAGACGCTCGTTAATACAGGCTTATTAGCTGCGATTAAGACAAGATGTCTGCCAGTTGTTGGCTGATCACTTCTACCGATTGCGTACCATCTACTTTGTGATGCTCAGTATCACTAACAGCAGCCGCGTCTTGGTAGTAGTTGATTAAAGGCGCAGTTTGCTCATGATAAATACCCAAACGCTTACGCACTGTGCTTTCTTCATCATCGGCACGAATGCTTAAGTCTTCACCGGTCACATCATCTTTCCCTTCCACTTTAGGGGGGTTGTAAATAAGGTGATAGGTACGACCCGAGCCTGGATGCACGCGACGTCCGCTCATGCGCTTCACAATTTCTTCGTCTGGTACAGCAAACTCCAGTACATAGTCCACATGAACGCCAGCATCTTTCATGGCGTCCGCTTGGGGAATAGTGCGCGGAAAGCCGTCCAGCAAAAATCCATTGGCACAATCATCTTGGCCAATGCGCTCTTGTACTAAGCCAATGATCAAATCATCAGACACTAACTGCCCCTGGTCCATGACTTCTTTGGCCTGCAAACCAAGCGGAGTACCGGCTTTAATGGCCGCTCGCAGCATGTCACCTGTGGAGATTTGTGGTATCCCGAACTTCTCCATAATAAACTGAGCTTGCGTTCCTTTACCCGCGCCGGGAGCTCCCAACAAAACGATGCGCATAACAGCGTCCTCTTTTCTTGATTAATATATCCATGATTTGTGACTGATTGTGTCACGACACCGCCATGGGGACAAGCAACAGCAAGAACAAGTTCCACTTATTATGGCTAAAATCAAAAAACCCGACACTCGGCCGGGTTAGTTTAGTTAACACTTTGCTTAGTATAAATTAGTTCAGCAATAAGCGGTTCATGCGGGCAACAAACGCGGCGGGATCTTTTAAACCACCCTGCTCGGCTAATTGCGCCTGCTCTAGCAACAGCTGAGACCATTCATTAAAGTCATCACCCTCAGCCAACGTATCGAGTTTCTTCACTAAGGTATGCTCAGGGTTCAGCTCTAAAATATACTTTTGCTCAGGCACAGGTTGGCCCGCAGAGCGCATCAGTTTGATCATCTGGGTGCTCATATCGTGCTCGTCTGCCACCACACAAGATGGGGTATTGGTTAAACGATGCGTTAAACGCACTTCTTTTACGTCATCGCTTAATGCCGTTTTTACTCGCTCTAATAACGGAGCCAGAGCTTCATTGGCTTCTTCTTGGGCTTTTTTGGTTTCGTCGTCGTCCAGCTCACCTAAATCCAGCTCACCCTTAGTCACAGACACAAACTGCTTGTCTTTAAACTCATTAAGGTGGCTCATTAGCCATTCGTCAACTCGCTCCCACATCAGCAAAACTTCAATGCCCTTTTTGCGGAAGATTTCTAAATGTGGGCTGTGGTTAGCAGCGGCATAGCTGTCGGCAGTAATGTAGTAAATTTTATCTTGGCCTTCTTTCATGCGCTCAAGATAGTTTTCTAGCGATACGGTTTGTGCATCGCTGTCATTATGGGTGCTGGCAAAACGTAACAGGCCGGCAATTTGCTCGCGGTTGCCATAGTCTTCGGCAGGACCTTCTTTAAGCACGTTACCAAACTCGTTCCAAAAGCCGAGGTATTGTTCGTCGTCTTTTTTTGCCATTTTTTCTAGCATAGACAACACACGCTTGCTGCAAGCTTTACGCAATTGGCTGGTAATTTTGTTGTCTTGTAAAATTTCACGCGACACGTTCAGCGGCAGATCGTTTGAGTCGAGTACCCCTTTCACAAACCGCAGGTATGTTGGCATAAACTGTTCGGCGTCGTCCATTACAAACACACGCTGTACATACAACTTCAAACCATGGCTTTGCTCGCGGTTGTACATATCAAACGGCGCTTTGGCCGGCACATACAAGAGACTGGTGTACTCTTGATTGCCTTCAACTTTATTGTGGCTCCAGGTTAATGCGTCTTGATAGTCGTGAGAGATATGCTTATAAAACTCTTGATACTCTTCATCGCTGATATCACCCTTGGCACGGGTCCACAAGGCAGTGGCTTTGTTCACTTGCTCCCACTCGCCTTCGGTAGCGGCGGCCGTCACATTACCTTCTTCATCGGTTTGCTCAGGCTCGCCTTGTTTCCACATTTCTACGGCCACACTAATATGGTCAGAGTATTTTCCGATAATGCTGCGCAAGCGCCAGTCATCTAAAAACTCTTGCTCACTGTCACGCAGGTGCAAAATAATGTCGGTACCGCGACCTGGCTTATTAATTTCCGCAATAGTAAAGCTGCCATCACCGTCAGATTCCCACTGCACGCCTTGATCAGCAGGCTGACCTGCTGCGCGGCTTAATACAGTCACTTTGTCAGCCACAATAAAGGCGGAATAAAAGCCCACACCAAATTGACCAATAAGCTGCGAGTCTTTCGCTTGGTCACCAGTTAGCTCACCAAAGAAAGATTTAGTGCCTGACTTAGCAATGGTCCCCAGGTGCTCAATAACTTCGTCTCGGCTCATGCCAATGCCATTATCGGAAATGGTCAGGGTCTTTTTGTCGGCATCTAAAATAAGACGAACTCGTAAGTCACCTTCATTTTCATACAGCTCACTGTTAGACAGTGCTTTAAAGCGCAACTTGTCTGCCGCATCCGCCGCGTTAGACACTAATTCACGCAAGAACACTTCTTTGTTTGAATATAGGCTGTGCGCCATTAAATTCAGCAGTTGTTTCACTTCAGTTTGAAAACCGTGGGTTTCAGTATGTACAGCTTCTGACATTACTCTGTTCCTTTATTCAGTTTGACTATTAGCTAAAAGATGGGGGTGGCGATAAATATTTCAAGGGGAGAGGTAAAGATAAGCGCCAAAAGACAGCCGTACCTTAAACACGCTACGCCTTCTATTATAGAAAAATACAGGTTTGGATACCGGCGGCTGGTAGTGCTAAGACAGCGCCGAGTTTGAGGCTCGGCGCTGAATGTTAATTTTTAAGCGGATATTAAGCACTTAGTACTGTGCGGTTAGTAATAACTCTTTCCTTGTTCGGCTAAACGCAGCAAGGGCTCACAGGGAGTAAAACGCTCACCGTATTTTCGGGTATAGGTTTGCATTTTTTCGATTACCGCGGGTATGCCTAACTGATGCATATAAAAGAAAGGGCCACCAGCAAAAGGGGGAAAACCAATGCCAAATACCGCGCCCACATCACCGTCTCGCGCAGAAGTAACCACCCCTTCATCTAGAGCAATGGCCGCCTCATTTAGCATTAGCAATACGCAGCGCTCTGCTAGATCTTGAGCGGGCAGTTGACTTTGCGGTTTAACGTTAAGCAATGCGTAGAGACTGTCGTCTACGGGCTTGGTTTTTTTACGGCTGTTTTTATCACTGTAGCGATAAAAGCCCCGCTGATTTTTTTTGCCGTGACGATTGTCATCCAATAACTTAGAAAAAACATCCGGCGCTTTAAAACGCTCACCTAGCTCTTGCGCTAAAATGGGTGAAATTTTAGCGGCCACATCAATGCCCACTTCATCTAACAAGGTCATGGGCCCCACCGGAAAACCGTAATCAACCAAGGCGCTGTCAATCACCTCTATCGGCTCCCCTTCTAATAATAGTCGAGCAGCTTCATTTAAATATGGTGCTAAAATACGGTTTACATAAAAGCCGGCGCTGTCGGTTACCACTATGGGCGTTTTGCCCTGTGCCCGCGCCAGCTTAAGTGCACTGGCCACAGCAGCGGGGGCTGTTCCTGCATGGGGAATAATTTCTGCCAGCGGCATTTTATCAACTGGGCTAAAGTAATGCAGCCCTAATATGTGCTCGGGCCGGGCTGCTCCTTTAGCAATTTGGTGAATAGGCAACGAAGAAGTATTAGTGGCAAATAGCGTGTGCGCAGGGCAATGAGCTTCTATATCAGCCACCATGCTGCGCTTTACGTCAACATCTTCAAATACCGCTTCTATTACCATGTCTGCGCGCGCAAAACCGCTGTAATCTAAGGTGGCAGTAATGCGGCCTAACTGCTGCTGCATTTCGGTGGCGCGCAGGTGACGCTTGCGCACTTTGGCCGCCAGCAAACCATGAGCACTGGCCATGGCATGGTTAATACCTTGGTGAGAAATATCTTTTATTCGCACCGGCAAGCCCGCTTTGGTAGCAGTAACAAAAGCAATCCCTCCTCCCATTAAGCCACCGCCGAGTACCCCAATATGGGCTAATGTTGCTGGCTTAGCGCCTTGCCAGTGGGTTTCTTTTTTCATCTCAGTGGTAGCAAAAAACAGTTGGCGTAACGCGGCTGATTCTGGCGTCATCACTAACTTACCAAAAGCACGAGCTTCAGCAGCCAACCCTTGCTTGATACCCTGCTCAAGGCCCACTTTTATCACTTCAAGTAATTGTTGAGGGGCTGGATAGTTACCGCGTGTTTTGGCATTCACAGTACTAAGCGCTTTATCAAACACCAGCTTTCTGCCTAATGGGTTTGCAGCTAGCGCCCAATTTTTTATATTTTGCTTGGGCTGGCGTTGCGTTTTACCACTGCGTGCCAAGGCGATGGCGGTATCCAGTAAAATACTGGCGGGTACCATATCATCGACTAAACCGGCTTTAAGCGCTTGTTTTGCGCGTAATTGTTTACCGGTTAACATCATATCCAAAGCCTTAGTTAACCCCACCAGTGCCGGCAAGCGCTGAGTACCGCCCGAGCCCGGAATTAGTCCCAACTGCACCTCGGGTAAGCCTAAGCGGGTTTTGGCATCATCACTGCACACCCGGGCGTGGCATGCCATGGCAAGCTCTAGCCCTCCCCCTAAACAAGGACCATGTATGGCGGCAATTAACGGCAATTCCAATTCACCAAGTTGGTTAAAAATAGCTTGCCCCGCACTTGATAGATCTTCGGCCTGCTTAGCACTGGTACAAGCGGCAAGCATATTAACATCGGCACCGGCAATAAAAGAGTCTGGCTTGCCAGAGCAGAGTACGAGACCGGTAAGGTGCTTTTTGGTCTTAATGTCGGTCAGTAAATGGTTAATTTCATCAACAAAGCTGTCGCGCAGCGTGTTCATTCGCTCGCCCGGCACATCCATGGTAATAATGCCAATTTCATCTTGCTCACGCAGGGTAAAGGTGGCCGGCTGAGGTTGTTCAGCGAGGGAATTTTGTATGACATCATTCATTATTTTGCGCCCTCCAATACCATGGCAACTCCTAACCCACCGGCGGCACAGGCGGTGGTAAGAGCTAAACCGCCACCACGACGATTAAGCTCGGTAAGCGTTTGGGTGATCATACGCGCCCCCGTTGCCGCAAACGGATGGCCAT
>NZ_JBQDEX010000007.1:0-39810 GCF_052084945.1 Oceanisphaera sp. | reverse complement strand
TTCGACTTTTTATACAAACAAAAATAGATCAGTTATTTTTCCAGATTGGTATAAGATAATAGATTGCCCCGGTATCTTTCTAAAAAAAATCCTGACTTTCATCAGGATTTTTGCAAAGGTCTTACACAGTTTGTTTTAAGACTAGGGATTAGGCTAATTAAGCAAGCTGAAACAGGCTTTTACGCCAAATGAACATCATGACCGCCAACCCTGCCATCCCTATCGACAAGGCAGCAGCATAATCGGTGCTCACTAAAAACCCCAAGGTATAACAAGGCGTTAAAACAGCAACGGCAATCGATGAGCGACCATTAATGCCACCAAAAATCAGCAATACCGGAAACACAACACCAATAATAAATAACAAGCTGCGATACACCAGATCACCAAAGGCAAACCTTAGCTCTGGCGCCAATAAGGCGATGCCAAAGTGGAAAGCACATAGCAGGCCAACGACAATAATGGCGGGCAGCGCCAACTTTCTCTCAAACCAAGGTGTTTGTTCAAGCTCGCACAAATGCGCCGCTGTGGTAAAACCCATTTGCATCACCCATAACCCCACCAGCCATGGTAGCGCTGGGTGAGTTAACCCCTGCTCAGTCATAAAGGCCGACAATATGGGCGTGCTATACAAGATACCAATCAGCAATATAGCAAACAGCACCATAAAGCCGATAAAGAAGCTCAGTTTGGGGTTGGGACTGGCGGCAAAGGCGCGATGAAAGGTTAAGTCAAAATAAGGAGCCAGCACAAAGCCAAGTGCTAAGGGCACCACATAATGTATAAAGCCATCAGCAACAGGCACTGGGGGCAAGTTAGGTGCAGGGTAACTTAGTGCAATAGCAAATAGCGCCAGTGTTGCCACAAAAATTAACACAGACAACCCAATCAACTTGCGGCGCAAAGTAAAAAAGGCGCTACTTGCAGCAATAAATCCAGCAATAGGCAAAGCAGAATTAAGCAGGGTGCTGATCCAGGCCATAAACACCAAGTGATACGCCACAACAACCACAGAAAATAACTGAGACAAGAAACTAAAGTGCGCTAAAAAACGAGCTCTGCGAGGTCCACTGAACACAAACCCAAACAAAGCTGCGCCTGTGATATTCACCGCAAAGAATACCCAAAAAGCCACCGCACTAAAATCATGATCGAGCAAGACGGGCAAAAAGCCACCGATGCACCAAAACCAAGCGCAGGCAAGAAAGAACGCGGGCAGCAGGTTACGCATCACGGGCTCCAGGCACAGTCCATAAGTGAAAAGTCACTTCACCTCTACCAATACGGCGCCCAGGCTCACCAGGCTTTTTACCACGTGTATAAACATGCACTTTTAAATCGGCATTAAAGGGCTGATTAGTGTTTATTGCTTCATCAATACCTTCACTCACCGGCTCTATCTGAAAGTGCAGCCCATTAGTCGAGGGCAACCTAAATCGATAAGAAATATTCCTGCATACTAAACGATGACCACCATCGGTACGCATAAACAAATAAGCGCCCGCGGCTAGCTCTAAATTAGCCAATAAAGCCGCTCCACCAATTGTTCCGTAAGCATTACGGTTAAACCTTTTATGGGGTACTTCTACGTAAAAGTTATCGGTTTCATAATTAATGCGCAGGCCAAACCGACACACCATAGGAAAAAAAATCCATGATAATAGCCATCCCAATATTGGGGAACGCATACTCGCCTGGTTAAGGGCACGCTCGACTTTAGGGCTAATCCACTTAAAGTTACTCGCTGGTGGGCGGTATTTTTTATCACCGCCATTTCCGGTCGTCTTAGACATTATTTGCTTCCTAGTCGTGCTTCATTCTCAAGGCCTGCTCAATACCTCAAAAACCCTATTTATGCGCCGCCCTTGGCATTCAACTCTTTCCATCAACCGCCATTACTCGCCATCTCCTCACACTGAGCAAAGAGGCTAATTCCTTTAATGGTAAAGATGGAAGATAATAACAAGGCTTAGTCGCTATCGCTCGTTTGCCGTCTGTTAGCTTCTATGCTCAGGGTAGGTGCTAACCCTATGTTACCCAAGTATGCTAAGCCAAGCGATGTTTGGTGGCGTGAGAGTGCGATTAAAAACGGTGAGTTTAGCTGTTAAGTGCAACAAACTTAAGAGGCAACATCATAGTATTAGGCTTAGCGTCTATTAGCTGGCCACACTTTATGCTAATCATTACATCTTAAGCAGTAATTTCTGTCAATTAATAAAGAGACCTTACTTTAGCGTTGACCTAGGCTCCACACCAAACAGTGAAATTAACAACATGAAACATCAACAAAAAGCCTACTGTTATGGCTTGGGTGCCGTCGCCTGTTGGTCAACGGTCGCCACCGCGTTTAAACTGTCTTTAGATTACTTTGATCCGGCCCAATTATTATTAGTGGCCACCATTACCTCGTCGCTATTGCTGCTAGGTATTTTAGCATGTCTTGGCAAGCTGCCTCTGCTCGCTCAAAGCATTAAAGCCCACCCCACCTATTACCTGTTACTGGGGCTGATTAACCCAACCTTATATTATCTGGTGCTCTTTCAGGCCTACGACCGACTTCCTGCTCAACAGGCACAAACCCTCAATTACACATGGGCTATCACCCTCACCTTGTTAGCAGTACCTTTTTTAGGGCAGCGTATTCGAAAGCAAGACTGGGGCGCTATTATATTGGGCTATTTAGGCGCTATGGTTATTGCGACTAGGGGCGACTTGCTTAGCTTAGACTTTGAAGACCCCCTTGGCGTCGCATTGGCACTATTATCGACCTTGCTATGGGCTGGCTATTGGATTTTAAACACCCGCCATCAGGGTGATGCGCTGGTCACACTCACCTTAAGCTTTTTAGTGGCTCTTCCTTTGGTCACGCTTGCTACTGGCTTATGGTCAGACTTTCAGTTATTGGCCTGGCAAGGCTGGGTAGGCGCCATTTATATTGGCGTGTTTGAAATGGGCATCGCCTTTGTTCTCTGGCTAATGGCCATGCGCTATGCCGAGCACACTGCGCGTATTTCAAATCTCATTTTTATCTCACCTTTTGCATCATTATTATTACTGTACTTTTTAGTGGGTGAAGAGATTTACCCCGCCACCCTCGTCGGCCTACTCATGATAGTCACCGCTTTAGTGATCCAACAGCTGAAGATAAAGCGATAAGCCTTTGACCTGTCTGTGTAAGCTTTGCTCTCTGGCGTTATTTTGTGCTCTGCTTTGTGCTTTTTGTAACAAAAATAATGATTAGATTTTGCTATAATTTGTGGCTGGCCGCTAACGGCTGATAACGGTACTTTCTTATTAAGGAGCCCCCATGACACACGCCCATCGCCTGACGGCTGCTCGTCGCACCATGGCCGAACACCAAATTCATGCTTTTATTGTGCCTCACGACGACGAGCATTTAGGGGAATATATTCCACCCTACGCCGAGCGGTTAGATTGGGTAACCGGCTTTAGTGGCTCTGCGGGCATGGCCGTGATTTTAGCAGAGACCGCAGCCGTGTTTGTTGATGGTCGCTACACAGTGCAAGTTCGCCAGCAATGCGATGACACCTTATTTAGCTATCATCACCTCATTGATGAACCTTACCTAGACTGGCTAATAAGCAAGCTAAACGCTGGCGATAAAATCGGTTTTGATGGCCACTTACATAGCCTGCATTGGTACCAAAGTGCCCAAGAAAAATTGGCCGCCCATCACATTCAACTGGTGCCCATCGCTGACAACATCATAGATCAACACTGGCACGACCGCCCTGAGCCGAACAGCCACCCAGCCCTGCTCTTAAATCAAGACTATAGCGGCCAACATAGCGAAGCTAAACGCAACCGCATTGCCCAAGACTTAGCCTCTCAAGACATTGATGTGCAATTATTAACACAAGCTGAGCCCATTAATTGGCTATTAAATATTCGTGGGCGAGATATTGACTGCCTGCCCGTGGTGCTAAGTTTTGCTCTGCTATATAAAGATAGCAGTGTGCAATTATTTGCCGATCCGGCTAAATTTGCCGAATTAGACTTAGCTGCACATGCTGGTAATAACGTCAGCCTACTCGCGGTTAATGAGCTTGAAGCACATTTGCAAACGCTTGGTAAACAGGGCGCGCGTGTACAACTAGACTCGACCACTGCCAACGCGTGGAGCGCGCTTACCTTAGATAATGCTGGAGCAGAGCTGGTGTTTGCCCCAGACCCTTGCATGCTACCTAAAGCTTGTAAAAATCAGGTAGAGGTAAACGGTAGTCGTAATGCGCACTTACGTGATGGTGCTGCCGTATGTCGCTTTTTAGCTTGGTTAGATAAGCGCGTGAACCAAGCTAATCCAGAACAAGAACACGAAGGTACCCTGGCAGATAAACTTGAGGGTTTTCGCGCCAGCCACCCTGAGTTTATTGAACCCAGTTTCAGTACTATTTCGGCACTGGGCCCTAATGCCGCCATGTGTCATTATCATCACCTCAATGGCACGCCCCGCACACTAGGCCAAGATGCGCTCTATTTAGTCGACTCTGGCGGTCAGTATTTAGACGGCACTACCGATATCACTCGCACTGTGGCCGTAGGTGAGCCTGATAGTGAAGTAAAAAAACTGTTTACCTTAGTGCTGCGTGGTCATATTGACTTAGCCCAAGCGCGTTTTCCTGCCGGCACTGGGGGCCAACAACTCGATGCTTTAGCACGCATGCCGTTATGGCAACAAGGTTATAACTTTGATCATGGTACTGGCCATGGCGTGGGCCATTATTTAAGCGTACACGAGGGGCCGCAACGTATTTCACCTAAAGGCAGCATGGTGGCGTTAACAACCGGCATGATAGTGTCTAACGAGCCTGGTTATTATCGTGAAGCAGCGTTTGGTATTCGTTGTGAAAACCTGCAAGTGGTACAAGCCGCTCATCTAGCTGGCGATATTCCCGTATTTGAGTTTGAAACCCTCACTTTTGTACCCTTCGACCGCCGCTTAATTGATGAGCAATGGTTAGAAAACAAGCATATTCAATGGCTTAACCAATATCATCGTCAAGTGTGGGAAAAAATTAGCCCCTTACTGACAGCGGATGATCTTGCTTGGTTAGAGCAAGCCACCCGCCCTCTGTAATAGCAAAATTAAGCAGCGCACTCTTGCGAATATAGTGAAGAGTGCGCGAGAATTTGCCGTTGTTCAGTAAAATTCGGTAAACTGCTCACAAATATTGTCGTTTAAGTATGGTCTTGGGCGACAACTGATTAACCGGATTGATATATGTCACTCACTCACAACTACCGAACCTTGCTACAGCGCTTGCCAAAGCTTGCCATTAATGCCGAGCAAATAGACATTCTGCATTCTGCCCAAGGCTTTAAGCAGCGATTGTTAGAACTGATTGGTGCCGCTCAACAGCGTATCTATCTGGTAGCTCTTTATCTGCAAGATGATGATGCCGGCCGAGAAATTCTGACCGCACTGTATGAAGCAAAACAAGCCAACCCTGCTCTCGACATTCGGCTATTTGTTGATTTTCATCGCGCGCAACGCGGCTTAATTGGTCATAAAGGCCAAGGCGGTAATCATAAAATGTACCAAGCCTTTGCCAAACATTATGCCGAGCCTATCGATATCTATGGCGTGCCGGTCAAAGGGCGAGAAGTACTGGGAGTGTTGCACCTGAAAGGCTTTGTCTTTGACGATACACTGTTATATTCCGGCGCCAGCATCAACGACATTTATCTGCACCAGCAAGAGCGTTATCGCTTTGATCGGTATCACCAATTTAACGATGCTACGCTTGCCGATACCATGGTGGACTATATACAGCGTTTATTTATCGATAATCCAGCTGTGGTATCACTCACCAAAGAGCCCATTGCCAGCGCGCGTCAGTTAAGACCGGTAATCCGTCAATTTAAACAGCAGATGAAGCGTACTCAGTATCAGTTTGCTCATCAACAACGCCAACCCGGTCAAGTTTCGGTCACCCCGTTGGCCGGTTTAGGCAAAATAGGTAACCGCCTTAATCGCGCCATCCGCTCCACCTTGCGCAGTGCCCAGCAACAACTGTTTATTTGTACGCCTTACTTTAATTTGCCCAAGCCACTGGCAAAAGATATTCGTGGCTTACTGAAAAAAGGCGTTGAAGTCACCATAGTGATTGGTGATAAAACCGCCAATGACTTTTATATTGCTCCCGACCAACCGTTTCGCACCATAGGCGGCTTGCCCTATTTATATGAAGCGAACTTGCGCCGCTTTGCCCGCGCTCATCAAACCTCAATTTATCAGGGTAAACTAAACATTATGCTGTGGCGCCATGAGCGCAATTCTTATCATCTTAAAGGTCTATTTGTAGATAAAGATCTGGCGATGATTACTGGCAATAATCTAAATCCAAGAGCATGGGGGCTAGATTTAGAAAACGGCCTCTTGCTCAACGATCCCGAGCAATTATTACAGCCCAGTTTTGATGCTGAAAAAGCCAATATTCTTGAGCATTGTCAACGCATTGAGCATTTCTCAGAAATTGAAGAAATCACCGATTATCCCGCTCCTGTACAGCGCCTACTCAAACGCGTACAACGCACCCGAGCCAATGTACTGTTAAAGAGACTGCTTTAAACACAGCCGTCAGCTATCAGATAAACATAAGAGCTGGATTGCCGCGCTGCGCTCGCAAAGACAAAATAAGAGTAGCGCCCAGCTAACAGATAAACGCCGCTCAGTTCGTCATTGCGAGGAGCGTAGCGACGCGGCAATCCATGGCCCTTCGGTCAGCGTTAAGCTATCAGTTAAAACAAACACCGAACCCGCAAGATTCGGTGTTTTTTCTGACGGCTGACAGCTGATAGCTGACGGTTTTCTTATAGCTAGGCGCTTGGGGTTGGGCGCTCGGCGCTGCTGTTGCTCCCCTTTTAATCTCGGCTTTGCTATTCTTTGACTATATTCATGGGTGGGGTCGTTATGAATCTGGATAAAGTCTCCTTGAGCACGCTTAAAGGTGTGGGCGACAAGATGTTAGAAAAACTGCAACGACTCGGTTTGAGTACGGTGCAAGACTTGTTGTTTCATCTGCCCGTGCGCTACGAAGACCGCACCCGCGTGTATCCTATTGCTCAGCTCATGCCCGGCATGCATGTTTCTGTCATTGGCGAAATAGTCGATAGTAATATTAGCTATGGCCGCAAACGCATGCTGTTATGCCGGATGCGCGATAACACTGGCAGCCTGACACTGCGCTTTTTTAGCTTTGCCGCCGCCCAAAAAAACACCCTCACTGCGGGCACTAAAATTCGTGCCTTTGGCGAAGTGCGACCAGGCCAATATGGCCTAGAGATTATTCACCCCGAATACAGTCTGCAAGTGGGCGAGCACCCCATAACCAGCGAGGCTTGCTTTACTCCGGTATACGCTGCTACCGAAGGCTTACGCCAAATAACCTTACGCCAGCTAACCGATCAGGCACTCACCCTATTAGAACAAAACCCCTTACAAGAATGGCTGCCTGAGGGCTTATACAACAAACAAGTTAGCCTGAACGAGGCCGTTCGCTTACTGCACAGACCGCCAGCTCAGGTGGCTCTGTTTGATATTGAACAGGGCAAACATCCAGCACAGCAGCGCTTAATTATGGAAGAGCTATTAGCTCATAACCTATCGGTGCTAAAAGTACGCGAGCAAAGCCAAGCTCATCAAGCCCGCAGCCTGAGCTACCCGGCCTCATTAATTGACGATTTTTTAGCTCAGCTGCCCTTTACCCCCACAGGGGCTCAGCAAAGAGTAGTTGCTGATATTAACGCCGACTTACAAAAAAATGTGCCCATGATGCGCCTAGTACAAGGGGATGTGGGCTCGGGTAAAACGCTTGTGGCTGCACTCGCGGCATTACAAGTGATGGGCAACCAAGGCCAAGTAGCATTAATGGCGCCTACCGAATTGCTGGCCGAACAACATGCTAACAACTTTGCCGCTTGGCTAGCGCCCTTGGGCATTCAAGTAGGCTGGCTGGCTGGCAAGGTAAAGGGCAAGGCGCGAGCCGAGCAATTAGCACGGCTCGCCAGTGGCGAAGTCGGCATGATAGTGGGCACTCATGCCTTGTTTCAGGAAGAGGTGAAGTTTAATGCACTAGAGTTGGTGATCATTGATGAACAACACCGCTTTGGCGTGCATCAGCGCTTAGCCCTGCGCGAAAAAGGCAGCCAAGGGGCCTTTTATCCCCACCAGCTGATCATGACCGCCACCCCTATTCCGCGCACCTTGGCCATGACGGCTTATGCCGATCTCGACACCTCCATCATAGACGAGCTCCCCCCAGGTCGCACGCCAGTCAAAACCGTGGCCATGCCCGACACTCGCCGCCAAGACATAGTCGCCCGAGTGCGTGAAGTGTGTCGCGACCAAGGCCGCCAAGCCTATTGGGTATGCACCCTGATTGATGAATCAGACATGCTGGAGTGCCAAGCCGCCGAAGACACAGCCACAGAGCTAAGCGCACAGCTACCCGAATTAAAGGTGGGCTTAGTACATGGCCGCATGAAGCCGGCCGAAAAGCTGGCGGTAATGGCTGATTTTAAAGACGGAAAACTCGACCTATTAGTGGCCACCACAGTGATCGAAGTGGGGGTTGATGTGCCTAATGCCTCGTTAATGATTATTGAAAACCCTGAGCGCTTAGGTCTTGCACAATTACACCAACTTCGTGGCCGTGTCGGTCGAGGGGCTGTGGCCTCTCATTGCGTACTGCTGTATCACGCACCATTAACCAAAACCGCCAGCCAACGTCTTGGCGTACTGCGCGACACCAACGACGGCTTTATTATTGCGCAAAAAGATTTAGAAATACGTGGCCCCGGCGAATTATTAGGCACCAAACAAACTGGTCTCACCGATTTAAAAATTGCCGATTTGATCCGCGACCAACATCTATTACCCGAGGTACAGCGCCTAGCCCGTTACTTGGCCGATGCGCACCCCAAAATCGTTGCGCCACTCATTCGTCGCTGGCTGGGCGAGCGAGATCAATATGGCAAGGTCTGAAAGCATAGCTGTCAGCGGGCAGCTTTAAGCGGTCAGAAAAACAAAGATAAATGCGTTACGTATTTCGATGACCACAGCCACGGACAGAGAAATAAAGCTAACAGAGGTAACATTTTCTTGTAAGGTATTACCAAACAAGACGTTTTTCTTTATATTTTTTTCTGTGGGCGCCGTACTTCTCATAACAAAGAGTGATGGCGAAACGTCTTTTACCTTTAGCTGACGACTTAACGCTGCCCGAAGGGCCTGGAATTTTAAAGGGATATGCGATGAAGAAGCTGGCCAAATATTTATCAATATTGGTACTGGTGCTGCTACTAACCGGCTGGCTACTGTTGAATATATTTGATGCTAACCAGCTGAAAAAGCCGGTGCTAGGTTGGTTGAATGAACATTCAAATATTCACCTAGCCATCGGTAATTTAGAATTTAATCCACTGCACCCTTATACCTTGTTAGCCGAAGATGTGCAGCTAGGGGAGTGGTTTAGCGCCAAACAGGTATATGTTGAGCTCGCCCATTTGTCACCGCTCTCCAATCGCACCCGCATTGCCACACTGGATGTGATTGATGCGCAGGTACAGCTCGATAAGGCCGGTGACATCGCGCTACCAAGCAATTTAGCCAACATTAAAGTAGATGAATTCACCAGTAACAACCTGAGTGTTAACTGGCAAAGCTGGCAGGCTAAAGGCCTAGATATCACTTTAAACAACTGGCAGCCTCGGCGTGATAGCACTTGGCAGTGGTGGTCAGAAGCACAAATAAAGGGCCAATTACGCCAACTCACTCACCCCCACTTTGCCATGACACAAGTGAGCTTTCGTGGCCAGGTTGCCGATCAGCAACTACAGCTAACACAGCTACAAAGTCGCTTATTTGATGGGCTATTTGATGCAGCCTTAACACTCAATATGCCACAGCAAATGCTTACCTTAACCGAGGCGTCGTTTAGCCATAATCGGGTGCAGTTTGAGCAACTGCCACCCTTGGATACGAACTGGCGCCTGCAACTTAACCGCGCCACCTTTACTGATGTCAGCATTACTAGTCCACAAGTTATCAGTAATGGCATTAGTGGTGAGCTTCGCTATTTTGAGTGGCAAGCCGGCGGCCTACCCGATGCCCGCGGCTACTGGCAAGCCGATGAGGCAGTACTAGACTGGCTACGCCTAGATCAACATGAGGGTGAGCTACTCAGTCGCCATGATAGGCTCGATTTAAGTGTGAAAGGTCAGGCTTATGAAGGCTCCTTTAATAGCGAGCTACGCTGGACGCCCACACAAGCCCGCTTAGATATAGACACACTGCAATTAGCAGACAATAAGCTAATTTGGCAACCCGAATTATATTGGCCAACACCTGATATACGACTGCATAAATTAAATGTCAGCCAAATAGAGTTGTTATCCCTGGATGCCGACTTACCACTCTCTGTCTTGGGGGCTAACGCTTTTATTACCGACTTGGCTTGGTCTGCTGGGCAATGGCGCCCGTTAAGTGAGCAAGCCAGATTAGAAGCCAGCTGGGATGAAATTGCATTTAACAGCATAGTCGCGCGCCACGGGCACACCAAAGCTCGCCTAGATGACACCAAGCTGACCGTCGAACAACTTAACACTGAGCTATTAAACGGCCAATGGTCGATGCAGGGGGAGGTGGATCGTTACTCGCCCTATGCTGGGCAATTACAACTGACAGGGGCAGCATTAGATATACGACCCTTGTATCGTTGGCAACAGGGGGCTCATGAGTTTTCTGGCATACTGGATATTCAGGGCAGCCTGCAAGGCGAGTTAAACAATACCCAAACTTGGCAAGGGCAGCTGGCCATGACCGGTCAGGATGTATTTATCGAGAAAGTCGGAATAGATACTTGGCTGAAGGCACGATTAATTGAAGATTATCGCCAACTACGTCAGGTTGACCCCAAACTTGCCGCCTTAGATTTAAACCAAAGCGATGCCTTTATTTATCAAATGCAGCTAGCAGGTCCAGTTAATCAAGGCCGTTGGCAACTAGATGGCAGCGCATTGCAAAGCGTACGTCACTTGTTAGCCGTGCGGGGCCAGCTAGATTTTGCCGGCGCTTGGCAGCTAGAGCTGGGGGCGATTAACGAGAGTGGCTGTCGAGAGCTGGCCATTGCGTTAAGTAACACTTGGCGCGCGCCGCAGCTGAGTTTACATCAACCTAAACTCGCTATCCCTTGCAAACCTTGGTATAGAGGCGCTGTGCCCTACCCTAAATCCGGTTTGTCTGGGAGCATATTACAAGGCGTAAGAGCGCTGCAATTGGATGAAGAAGAGTAGCAGCAGTGTGTTGTGTTTACGCCGCACTCCTCACACGCAAATTAATGCGGCAAAATGACGTAGCGGCCGTTAAAAATAGCCGCTTTTTGTTCACCGCTATACAATATGACCTGCAAATCGATGCGCACCCGCTCGCCACTTTGTAAGGGCAGCAGTTGCTCTCGTAACCGCCCCTGAACTTCGGCGCTGGGCTCGTCCCAGATAGGCGTTAAGTATTTAATGTCTCCTTGGCCCTGCACTATGTCGCCAGTTAGGCCAAACTCTTGCATTTGTAACCAAATTAATCCCCAGCCCGTTAATACACATTGGCTATAAATACTGCCGGCAAACATAGACTCATGCAGGTTAAGGTTAGCGGTAAGGTTCGCTTTAGTTTTAAAGCGGCTGCCCGTGTATTGAATAATACGAATGCCCATCTTCTCGCTGATGGGGATGCGTCTGTGCCACTGACTTTGTAGTTCATCACACAGCTCTGAACAATGGCGAATTTGGTGAATGGAGGTCAGGGCTTTTATCATTTGCCGATGAGGGATTTTACCAAAACTAATAGGCCCCTCACCCACCACGGTAAAGCCACAACGACTGTAAAACGCCACCGCCTCTTCCCGGGCATTCATCACTAACCGGCGGGCGCTTTGCTGACGAGCAACTTGCTCTAATGCCTGCACCATGCGCGTTCCTAACCCTAAGTCGCGACACTCAGGCACCACCGCCATAAAGCGAATTTGCGCCTCATCACCGCTCATATATAAACGGCCAACGGCCACTAACTTATTTGAGCTATCTATCATCATGCGATGATGAGCATATTCATCAAACTCATCTCGCTCTGAGCCTTCGGGCTGTTGCCAGGGCTTGCGTAGCAATTGCCAGCGTAGATGATAATACGATTTCAGTTCCGCGTCCGTTTGCGGTGTTACCACGCGATACATGGTCTGCTCCTAGTAGTTTGGTAAAGGTAGACCAAGCGAATAAAGAGCATACTCCCTTACGCCTGCAACCAAAAGGTGACGGGGCCGTCGTTCACTAAGCTCACTTGCATATCGGCGGCAAAGCGCCCACTGGCAGTGGTAATGCCTGACTGTTGAGCGGCTTTCACAAAGTAGTCATACCAAATTTCAGCCTGTGCTGGGGAGCCTGCGCTAGAAAAGCTGGGGCGCAAACCGCTGTTGGTATCGGAGGCCAAGGTAAACTGTGACACCACTAATAAGCTGCCGCCAACTTGTTGAACATTGAGGTTCATTTTATCGGCATCATCCGAAAAGACCCGATAACCCAAGACTTTACGCAGTAGCTTATCAGCATTGGCTTGGGTGTCGTTACGCTCAACACCTAACAAGACTAATAAACCGGAGGCGATTTCCCCAACCACTTCCTCGTTAACCACCACAGATGCCGAGCTAACGCGTTGAATCAGTGCAATCATAACTGAGCTAACTCCTTGGCCATATGATCGGTGGCTTTCACTAAGGCATCTATCATGGGAGGGTCAAAGGCTGAATGCCCTGCACCGGGCACAATGTGTAGCGTTAACTCAGGCCAGTGGGTGGCCAACTCGGTGGCGGCTGCGGGCTTACAAATGGCATCGTAGCGCCCGTGCACCAGTACTGCTGGTATTTTGCGCAGTGCGTTTATCTGGCGAATAATGTGATTCTCTTCAATAAAGCACTGGTGAATAAAGTAATGGCTTTCAATTCTCGCCAAGGCTAATGCCCCATGCACTTCACCATAATACTCTTGCGCATCGGCTCTGGGTAATAACGTCGAAATTCGCCCCTCCCAAATTGCCCAAGCACGCGCGGCATTCAGTCGTGCCAGCTCGTTGCTACTGGTTAATAAGCGATAATAATGACTGAGCAAATGGCGTGTATCGCCCTCAAGTGGTGCAATAAAGTCTTGATAATAATCAGGGAATATCTGTGCTGCACCGCCGCTAGGCTGATATAACCAGTCTAGGTCTTGCTGACGCGCCAAAAACAGCCCGCGTAATATTAAAGCGCGCACCCGCTCGCCATGTTCAATGGCATAACATAGCGCCAGCGTTGAGCCCCAAGAGCCGCCAAAGACTAACCAAGAATCGACCCCTAGTAACTCACGAATTTGTTCAATATCAGATATTAACGCCTGGGTATGGTTATCAGCCAAATCAGCATGGGGCTGAGACTGGCCCGCCCCACGCTGGTCAAACAAAATAATACGATAGCATTCGGGATCAAAAAAACGACGATGTTGCTCGCTAATGCTAGCCCCAGGGCCCCCATGGAGCACAATAACGGGAATGCCTAAAGGATTGCCGCATTCTTCTATATACAACTGGTGGCGATCACTTACCGCCAACCAATGCTGATTATAATGGCCAATACTGGGATATAAGGTGCGCATTAATCAATTTCCTCCTCAGCATCAGGGTTAACGTCTTCAAACCGTTTGCCTCTTAAGCTTTCATACTCACCTAAGCCTGCGGTAATTTCGGCGCCCAATAAGGCGACCATCCAGCTCAAATATACCCATACAAAAATAATAGGCACGGTAGCGAGCGTACCGTAAATGGCTTCGTAAGACGGAAATTTTACAATATAAAAAGCAAACCCTCGCTTGGCTATTTCAAAGAGTAGGCCGGCGACTAAAGCACCACAAATTGCGTGGCTAAACTTTACTCTCGTGTTTGGCACCACCATATAAAAGGCAACAAACATTATGGTAGATAAAAGAAAAGGAAACAAAGATAACAGGTGATCTCCAACGCCCAACACGTCATTATCAAACACCCGTATACTGGTAATATAAGAAGTAATCACCAAGCTTGCGCCCACTAACATAGGCCCCAGTGTCAATATCATCCAATAGGTTGCAAAAGCTACTGACATGCGCCGCTTATCAGTTACTCGCCAAATATAGTTAAAGTTTTGGTCAATCGCTGAAATCAATAACATGGCTGTAAACGCTAATGCTACTACCCCCACCGCAGTGGTTTTAGAGGCATTATCGACAAAGCTTTGAATTTTAGTTTGTACCACATCGCCTGCAGCAGGCACAAAGTTGGTAAACACAAACTGCTGAATGGTGTCTCTTAACTCGGCAAACATCGGAAAAGCCGACATCATGGCAAAAATAACCGCCAACATAGGCACTAACGACAGCAGAGTGATATAGGCCAAGTAGCCGGCAGTTATTTTTAGTCGGTCCTCTTTTATGCGCTGTAATAAAAAGCGGGAAAAGTCTCCGCCATGCTCTCGAATAAAGTGCAGACGATGGGCAACCTGCGCAATAATTTGGCTCATAACTCTCTCTTTTCATCCCTAAATGAAACCATTGTGACAAATTACCCTACCACAGCGCCAGCCAGATATGCCTTGACCACAGATTTAGCTCACAAATAGGTGAGAAGCAATGCTAAGTAAAAGGCTAAAACCGCTTTGCCACAGAATACACGGACGAAAATACCACTAATTTTTTAAAGGGTAAGTCCCATTCCGATTCTTGGATACTTGATATGACCCATTAAAATTTGTCTTTTTTAATGCTCTTTTTCCGTGACCGTCCGTGTATTCCGTGGCAAAAATGCTCTTATATTTTGTGTTTAACGTAAAGCAAAAAAAGGGCGCCCTTAGGCGCCCTGATTAGCAAATGTCAGTCGGAATTAACCGCGACCGGCACGCTTACGTTCGTTTTCAGTTAGGTGACGCTTACGAATACGCAAGTGCTGTGGTGTGACTTCCACCAGCTCGTCATCATCAATAAACTCTAACGCTTGCTCTAGTGTCATCTTAATAGGTGGCACTAAGGTGAGCGCCTCATCGGTACCAGAAGCACGTACGTTGGTTAGCTGCTTACCTTTAATACAGTTAACGGTCAGGTCGTTGGCACGGCTATGAATACCAATTACCATGCCTTCGTACACTTCAGTAGCATGATCAATAAACAGACGACCACGGTCTTGCATGTTAAACAGTGAGTAAGCAGATGCCTTACCTTTACTGTTAGAAATCAGTACCCCGTTGGTACGAGAACCAATTTCACCGCCTTTATGCGGACCATAATGGTCAAAGCTGTGGTTCATCAAGCCTGAGCCTGAGGTCAGCGTCATAAACTCGGTTTGAAAACCAATTAGACCGCGAGCAGGAATGATAAAGTCGATACGTACCCGACCTTTACCATCGGGCACCATATCGGTCATTTCGCCTTTACGCTCACCCAGTTTCTCCATAATGGAGCCTTGGCTTTCTTCTTCAATATCAACCGTTAAGGTCTCAAAAGGTTCTAACTTAACGCCATTTTCTTCTTTTAAGATAACTTCTGGGCGAGATACTGCCAGCTCGAAGCCTTCACGGCGCATATTTTCAATCAAAATACCTAGGTGTAACTCACCACGGCCCGACACTCGGAACTTATCAGGATCGGAACCTTGCTCAACGCGCAGAGCCACGTTGTGCACTAATTCAGACGTTAAACGCTCCATAATGTTACGTGATGTCACGTATTTACCGTCTAGGCCGGCAAAAGGAGAGTTGTTCACCTGAAAGGTCATGGTTACAGTAGGTTCATCAACCGACAAAGGTGGCAATGCTTCTACATCACTTTGAGCACAAATAGTGTCAGAGATTTTTAGCTCGCCTAAGCCCGTAACGGCCACAATATCACCCGCAGAGCCTTCACCTGAATCGGTGCGCTCTAGCCCTAAGTAGCCCATCACCTGGCCTACTTTACCATTACGAGTACTGCCATCAGCCCCAACCACTGTCACTTGCTGATTGGTTTTAACAACACCACGCTTAATGCGACCAATACCAATAACACCCACATAAGAAGAGTAATCTAGTTGAGAAATCTGCATTTGCAGTGGGCCATCAGGATCGGCATCGGGTACCGGTACTTGTTCAACAATGGTTTGGAACAAAGTGGTCATGTCTGGCTCAGGAGCATCAACATCCAGTGTTGCCCAGCCATTAATGCCAGACGCATAAATCACTTGGAAGTCTAACTGGTCGTCAGTTGCGCCCAAGTTATCAAACAAATCAAACACTTGGTCTAGTACCCAGTCTGGACGAGCACCCGGCTTGTCTACTTTGTTGATAACCACAATCGGCTTTAAGCCTTGAGCAAAGGCTTTTTGGGTTACAAAGCGCGTTTGTGGCATAGGGCCTTCTTGAGCATCAACTAGCAATAATACTGAGTCGACCATAGACATAACACGTTCCACTTCACCACCAAAGTCGGCGTGTCCTGGGGTATCTACTATATTAATACGAAATTCTTGGTTTTCAGGTGACGTCCAACGGATAGCGGTGTTTTTGGCAAGAATAGTAATGCCGCGCTCCCGCTCTATGTCGTTGGAGTCCATGACCCTGTCTTCCGCTTCGCCGCGGCTTTCTAGCGTACCAGACTGCTGCAGCAGCTTGTCTACCAAGGTAGTTTTACCATGGTCAACGTGAGCGATGATTGCGATGTTACGTAGGTTATCTAACATTCCTGCCTCAAAATACTGGGGGTGGATAATAAATAGTCGGCTATTTTACTCGCCTAGCACGGATCTACCTAGAAGTATCGAAAATAACTGCAAGCGAGCTTTTCAAGTGCCGCCGAATGCACCATGATAACTGGGTATAACAACTCAATACTTCTAGCATGGACTGGCGAACTTAATGCGTACCCAAAACGGTTTGTTTTTTCAAATATCAGACTGAATGTCATGCGCGCCAGCATTTAACAATGTGACAGAGATTTCGCTTTGTTATGGTTATTTTCTAATTTGTGCTTTAAATTTCGTGTAGTTTTATCGCTGGCAACTGACGGGGCGCTTGTTCCAACCCCTCATCAAACCATAAAATGATTATTTTTGGAGGTCGAAATCCATGGCAATAGACAACGTAATGGACATGATAAAGGAATATGAGGTCAAATTCATCGATCTGCGCTTTACCGATATCAAAGGTAAGGAACAACACATCAGTTTTCCTGCAGGTCAGGTAGATGAAGACTTCTTTGAAGAAGGCAAAATGTTCGATGGATCGTCCATGACCGCCTGGAAAACCATTCATGAGTCCGACATGGTGTTAATGCCCGACCCAAGCAGTGCCGTGCTAGATCCCTTTACCGAAGATGTTACCCTCAATATTCGCTGCGACATTCTAGAACCCAACACCATGCAAGGCTACGATCGTGATCCACGCTCTATTGCCCGACGTTCAGAAGAATACCTAGTGGCCAGTGGTATTGCCGACAGCGTGCTGATTGGCCCAGAGCCCGAATTCTTCTTGTTTGACGATGTACGCTTTCATACCGACATGTCGGGCAGCTTCTTCAAAATTGATGACATAGAAGCCAAGTGGAACTCTGGCAGAGAATATGAGGGTGGCAACAAAGGTCATAGACCCGGTGTAAAAGGCGGTTACTTCCCCGTAGCGCCTACTGACTCGTCACAAGATATTCGTGCCGCCATGTGCCTAGTGATGGAAGAAATGGGCTTAGTGGTGGAAGCACATCACCATGAAGTGGCCACTGCGGGGCAAAATGAAATCGCTTGTAAGTTTAATACTCTCACCTTAAAAGCCGATGAAATTCAGGTATATAAGTATGTGGTGCATAACGTAGCCCATGCTTTTAATAAAACCGCCACTTTTATGCCTAAGCCATTAGTGGGCGATAATGGCTCAGGGATGCACGTGCACCAGTCGTTAGTAAAAAACGGGGAAAATTTATTTGCCGGTGACTTATATGGCGGCTTGTCTGAAATGGCGCTGTTCTACATTGGCGGCATAATCAAACATGCTCGAGCCCTTAATGCCATTACTAACCCCGCCACCAACTCTTATAAGCGCTTGGTGCCCGGTTTTGAAGCTCCGGTCATGCTGGCTTACTCGGCTCGTAACCGCTCGGCCTCAATTCGTATTCCATTGGTGAGCTCTCCTAAGGCGCGCCGCATTGAAACGCGCTTCCCTGATCCGGCGGCTAACCCTTATTTATGTTTTGCTGCCTTGTTGATGGCCGGCTTAGATGGTATTCAAAATAAAATCCACCCAGGCGATGCCATGGATAAGGATTTATACGATTTACCGCCAGAAGAAGCTGCCGAAATTCCAACAGTAGCTGTGTCGTTAGATAATGCGCTGGATTGCTTAGATGCCGATCGCGAGTTTTTAACCCGCGGTGGAGTGTTTAGTGATGAGTTTATTGATGCCTTTATTAAGTATAAGCGTGTAGAGACGGAAACCATCAATATGGCAACTCACCCACTAGAGTACGATCTTTACTACTCAATTTAGACACCACTTTAAGCCGTTAGCTGTCAGTTAAACAACCCCGAGCCTGCAAGCTCGGGGTTTTGCTTTGTGCTGCCTGTTCACTAGCCCAGTATTTGGTGGCGCGTTGAGGGAAACAGATTCAGCACCTTGTGCACTAAATACACACAACACAAGGTGAGCAAAATAGCGATGGTCATTGAGCTCATGCGGTACAAGGCGCTGTACACCAAGTCATGTTCAGGGGAAACATACTGACCAAACAAAATACCAACCGTCGTCAGGCCTGCAAAACCTATGCCCGGCACCCCCTCTTTTACGTGCCAGCGCGCAAAGACCATAGCGCATAACCAAAACGACAGCGTGAGCAACAGCAGGTTATGGTAATAACTGTATAAAAACAGCTGAGTTAACAGACCTAAGGCACAGCCCAGCAAGGTGCCGATGCAGCGCTGGCGGCCCGATTGCGACGCCCCCACAAAGCTCATAGGAAATAGCACCAATACAGTGGCCACTTGTGCCGAGAGTGAATCAACTAAGTCGACGGTTTGAAACACAATAAAGCTTAACGTGGCAATAATGCCGCCTAATAACGCCTGATGACGGATCATATTGGCACTTTTAGTTGGCAAGGCGCGAGCCACAGGGGCTGCTTGGTGAGGCAAAAAGGTGTAAGCAATATATGCCAAAGCAACCGATAACAAAGAGGCGGTAATATTAAGTGACGCCATTTCGGCTAAGTCAAAGTGGGCATAACTCGAAAAATGCAACATTATGCTCAAACTCACACAGCCCGAGGCGCCAAATAACATCAAAGGGCCTTTGGCCATCAAGAAAAAGCGCCCCAAAAATAAGCAAAATACCACGACAATAAACGCAGGCGGCCAGTGGTTAAGGATGCCTGGCAAAATCATAATTTCTAGTGAGGTCAGCAAAGAGGAGCCAATAAACTGCAACGCCACAAAGCGATTTAAAACCGGCACCATGCCTAACAGCAACATGGGGTAGACCGTAAAAAACACCCCAAAATTCCAGTTCATCATTTTAGCGATCAGCAAGCCTGCCGCACTGCCAAAGGCAATGCGCAAGCAGGTGCGTAGTTTATCTTGGGTTAATTCCATAGCGGGCCTCGCTTAGCGCTTAATATAAATAACGTAATACGCTAATCACTCGCGACTGCATGGCAGCTAAAGCATAAAAAATAGGATTATCAATGGGATACAGCTGCACTGTTGCCTTAGCGCCGGTCGCCAGCGGCGGCCAGTCTTCGTCTAAGGCAATATGTGTGCGCAAACGCTGTGCATCTCGCACCCAGCGATCTGAGTTAACAGGCTGAGCTAATAAACCGTCTGCAGCTTGCTAGCCCTCTCGTACCCCACTGTCGATGCTGGTGACATGCCCAGCAAACACTTGGCCAGGCAGAGCGTCAAACACTATATCAACCTGTGTGCCTACCTCTACATGACGCAGACTTTTCTCACGAAAGTCGGCACTCACCCAAGCTTGATCAGAAATTAACGCCATTAACGGCTGCCCGGCATTGGCGTGTTGCCCTTGGCGTAACTGCAAGTTACCAATACGGCCATTACTTTCGGCATAGACTTGGGTGCGCGCCAACTCAAGCTGCGCCTGATCTAGCGCCACTTGAGCCTCTTCTACACCAATGCCAGCGGCTAATACGCTCTGCTCTACTTCTTGGCTTCTCGCCTTGCTCACGGCGGTGGCCTCTTGCGCCAAGCTGGCCTTGGTATTCGCCTGCTCCAGTTGCTGCAAAGACATATGTCCTTGACGATGTAAGCGTGCAATACGAGCCGCTTCGCGTGCTTGCTCATCAGCTTGCAGAGCACTTTGATGAGACTCGGCCTTTACCTCGGCTAATGCCGACAAGGCTTTTTGTTGTTCGGCCTTAGCGTGGGAAAGTGCCAATTCGGCACGTTTAACTGCTAACACATAATCGCTATCATCTAACTCAAATAAAAGCTGCCCAGCCGTTACCTGCTGATTATTAGTCACATCCACCTTACTAACTTGCCCCGACACCCGAGCAGACACAGGCACAACATAGCGTTGAATACGAGCTTCGGGGGTCATTGGCATGTAGTTATCGGCTATTACAAAATAGGTAAACAGTACTAAAAAGATACTGAGCGCGATTTTTACCCAATGACTAAAGCTTTGTTCTGGTGTCATTGTTACCTCAAAAGGGATTATTTATGTTCGCAAACACTGTGTAAATTGTAGTTAATATGCTCAGCAATTCGGCTAAAATCGGCAATTTCTTGCTCACTCAGCCCAGCTAACACTTGTAAGCGTGTCTGATCTAACACCGCGTCCATGTCGGCCATAATATCACTCGCCTTAGCGGTTAAATGTACCGTTTTACCTCGCCTATCGTTAGCACAAGGGCGCCGTTCAACTAAGCCTAACTGCTCTAGTCCGTCTAATGTGCGCACTAAAGAGGGACTTTCTACCCCCACCAAACGTGCCAGCTGATGCTGTTGCATACCGTCTTGATATTTTAGATGCGTTAAGGTTATCCAGCGACTTTGCGTTAAACCTAATGGTTGTAGGCGCTCATCGTTAATCCAACGCCATTGTCGAACCAGATAAGATAAAGTCATGCCTAAGGTTTTCATTAGCACCTCATAAAGTAGTTAGCCTGCTAATTATATTCTTGCTAACTATTTCAGACAATCATTAATTCACACTCCAGCCAACATTTGTAACAATAAGCGCTAGCAAGACACTAACCGCATACCGGTTAATCAGGAGCACACCATAATGATAGACGCCACTTTACCCTTATTAGACTTACACCGTCATTTAGACGGCAATATTCGCCCTGCCACCATATTGGAGCTAGGTCAGCAGTTTAATATGGTGCTGCCTGCCAACAATGTGCAGGCATTACGCCCTTATGTGCAGGTACAAGATAATGCCCCCGATCTGGTCTCGTTTCTTGCCAAGTTAGATTGGGGCGTCAAAGTGCTGGGCAGCTATGACGCCTGCCGGCGGGTGGCCTATGAAAATGTTGAAGACTTAAGCCTAGCAGGCATCGATTATGCTGAGCTGCGTTTTAGCCCAGGCTATATGGCCATGACCCACCAGCTTGATCCCCAAGGTGTGGTAGAGGCGGTATTAGATGGCGTGGCGGCGGGCAGTCGTGATTTTCATATTCCCACCAAATTGATTGGTATTATGAGCCGTACTTTTGGGCAACACGCCTGCGAGCAAGAACTGGCCGCTTGTTTGGCCTATAAAGACAGGTTAGTCGCCATGGACTTAGCCGGGGATGAGTTAGGTTTTCCGGGCGACTTATTTACCGAGCATTTTAAACGGGTGCGTGATGCGGGGTTACAAATTACCGTCCACGCCGGTGAAGCCGCTGGCAGTGACAGTATATGGCAGGCTATTACAGCGCTGGGCGCCGAGCGCATTGGCCACGGGGTAAACGCGGTGCAAGACCCCTCTTTGCTGGATTATTTGGCTGAGCATCATATCGGCATAGAATCTTGCCTCACATCCAATATACAAACCAGCACAGTGGCAACGTTAAGCCAGCACCCTATTCATACTTTTTTAGCCCGCGATATTAAGGTATGCCTTAATACCGACGATCCGGCCGTGCAAGACATAGAGCTGCGCCACGAATACCACACCGCCGCTAACGCCGCCGGATTAACCCCCGCTCAAACCCGCCGCTGCCAAGAGAATGCCTTGGCCATGGCGTTTATGAGTGACGACGAAAAAAAGGCTTTAAAAACAGCGCCTAGCGCCTAGCTATCCTAAACAAAAATACCAAGCTCTGGGCTCGGTATTTTTGTTACAGCGTACGGCGTATAAGGTACAGCGGCCGTTAAATCACTCTCGAGAACTGACGCATGCGGGTTTCGCGGCGCAGATGCACATCAAAACACATACAAATATTACGAATTAACAGCTCACCTTTAAGAGTGACCTTAATACCGGTATCACTAAGGGTGACCAATTCGTCGTCGATAAAGGTTTGTAGTAGCTTAAGATCCTCAGCAAAATAATCAGCAAAGTTAATTTCATACTCGGCTTCCAGCGGCGCAAATTCTAGCTCAAAGTTGCAAATTAAGGTCTTAATTAAATCTCGGCGCAGGCAATCATCTTTGTTTAAAGCATAGCCCACCGTTTGCGCATGGCCCAAGGTATCTAGCTGAGCATAATACTCTTTTAAGTCTTTTTTGTTCTGCGAGTAGGCATCACCCATCATGCTAATCGAAGAGACCCCAAGGCCGAGTAAGTCACACTCTCCTTGAGTGGTATAGCCTTGAAAGTTACGGTGTAACTTACCCTCGTTTTGGGCAATGGCTAAACTGTCATCGGGCAGTGCGAAGTGATCCATGCCAATAAACTGATACCCCTGCTCGGTTAAGAAGTTAATACTTTGCTCAAGCATCAATAGTTTATTGGCAGGACTGGCCATTTCGGCTTCGTTTAACTTGCGCTGCGCGGCAAAACGACTCGGTAAATGGGCGTAATTAAACACCGACAAACGAGCCGGTTTAAGGGCGACAATTTCTTTTAAAGTGTGCTGAAAACTCTCGGGAGTTTGCAGTGGCAAGCCATATATTAAGTCGAGATTAGTGGAGCGAAAGCCAAGCTTGGCAGCATGAGTGACTAAGGTTTTAATAAAGTCATTATCTTGCTCACGGTTCACCATCTGCTGCACGGCCTTGTTAAAGTCTTGTACGCCTAAGCTAATGCGATTAAAGCCGACCTCTTTTAGCACATCGAGTATGCTGAGCTCAATTTTACGCGGGTCGATTTCAATACTGTATTCGCCCTGCTCAGCAAAATGAAAATGCTCGCGTAATAAACCATTTAGGCGACGAATTTGTGGCTCGGTCAAAAAGGTAGGCGTACCACCACCCCAGTGCAGTTGGGTGACAGTGCGACCCGCAAACAGCGGCGCTAGACGCTTAATTTCGAGCTCTAAATAGTCAAGGTAGGGGTCGGCTTTGCTTTGATGGCGTGTAATCACCTTGTTGCAACCGCAGTAGTAACACAGCTTATGGCAAAACGGGATATGCACATATAACGACAACGGCCGCTCGGGATAGCGGGCGGCGGCGGCTTCAAGTTCGGTCATGCCAAAAGAGTCATTAAACTCCATTGCCGTGGGGTAAGACGTATAACGGGGGCCCGAGTAGTTATACTTCTCGATAATTGCCTGATCCCATACTATGTTTGCTGACATGACCTCTCCTCGGCTTAACGAGTGGGCAGCTCTAAGCTCGCCAGTCGCGTCACCTCTGTTTTAATTTGTGCTTCTAGTTCGTGTTCAAAACCCGCTCGTTGCAAATCCATACGCATAATTTGGTTACGTTTATATTGCTTACGCGCTTCGTGGGTTGGCATATCTTTTACCTTGTCATACAGGTCATATACGCCTGGGTAGTCAATGGCAAAGTCTTTTGGCTCAGCAAACTGCAAGGCATTTAATAAGTTAGTTAAGCGAATTGCGCCTTCAGAAAAATTACACTGCTCTTGGCTCATGGCCAAAGCGATAGTGTTAATACTGTCTAAAATACGCAAGTTACGCTTATTAATTGCCTGCAACTGTTGTTGTTTTTGCAACTTTACCTGAGCCAGTAATTTTCCGGCATACACTGCCAAGCCCACGATGATAAGGGCACCGACAAGGGCGGCCATTAACCAAGGAGAGATCATGACTTATCTTCCTTGTCCTTATATTGCGCAGGATCAAGTTCTGCATCCATAAAGCGCGTCCACAAGTCACCACCCTCTGTCGACTCTTCGTCTTCATCATCTTCTAACAGGCCAAGCTGTTCTAACAGCTGCTGGTGGCGGGCTAATGTGCTATCTAACCAACTCGCATCGGCTTTATTAAGCTTTTCACCGGCGTCTACTTTATCGAGTAAAGTGTTTAGGCGTTCATTATTCTCTAATTGCTCAAGCTCTTGCTCAGCGGTTAACTCGCCGGCGGCTTGTTCAAGAGCCGCTGTGTGGACCACTTGTGCGGTCAGTTGTTTTTTAGTCGGCTGAGGGCTTTTTTCTACTTGGGGCTGTGCTTGATCGGGCGTGAGTTTAACCGGCTTTTTCGAGCCTAACCGCGGATCTTTCGCCACCTTAGCGCCACCTTGCTTAGGGTTTAACTCAGCTACATTTTGCCGGGAGCCAGGAGCTAACCCATTACGCTTTGCTTTGCGTTTACGTTCCTTTATCTGCTCAGCTGTCTCCCGGTTACCCTTATGGGATCCATTTTTACCCGGAGAACGGGTCTTTTTTATACGTGTCATAGTGACTCCGATATTTGCAAAAATATGATTTTTGGCTTTAAAACGTTCTACCAAGTCCGTTCGCGTCGCTATCAAATAACCCTATATTAAAACACCAGCTTAACGCCAAGTGCTTACGCCAGCCAACCAGCCAAATTAAGGTCATTTATAAAGCAAGTGTACGTCGTACGGCAGGGCAAAATGAGGAAAGACAGAAAAGCAGGGGGCTTTCGCCCCCGAAATGGTAGTATTAACGAAGGCCGGCAACGTACTGAGACAATACGTCAATATCTTCGTCAGTCAGCTTAGCTGCGATGCTGCGCATCATGCCGTTAAGATCGTTGTTACGCTCTGCGCTACGGAATAAATGCAGTTGTTCAGCAATATACTTAGGATATTGACCCGCTAGGCTTGGAAACTTAGCCGCTTCCAGCCCTTCGCCACGAGGTCCGTGACAAGCGATACAAGCGGTAATACCGCGTTCAATATCCCCCCCTTGGTATAAAGCAGCTCCCTGCTCAACTACCTCTTCTGGGGTGGCAATAGGCGTAATGGTTTGGCTGGCAAAATAGGCTGCCAAATCAGCGGCATCTTCCTCAGACAAAGGCATAGACATACCGGCCATAATAGCGTTAGCACGGCCTTCTCCACCGGTAGCAGCTGATTTATAATCAACTAACTGTTTGGCAAGATAAGAGGCATGTTGGCCCGCCAGTTTAGGGTACATGTCGAGAGGACTGTTGCCATCAGGACCATGACAAGCTGCACAAGTAGCGGATTTTGCTTTACCTGCTTCTGCGTCGCCTTGGGCTTGGGCAACACCAACCACTCCAAGCATTAGGGCGAGTGTAATTATAATTTTTTTCATGACGTTGCGACTTCTCGTTGTAAGAGCTTCCAGATCACATACCGACTAGGGCATGTTACAATGCGATTCAAAAAACCACACCATTCTACAATTTTTTTTCAAAAATGTAAGCAAAGCGGGTCGAGAACTCAGGGGAATTCACATTGAATAACAAACAGATAAATTTTAACAGCGCCCGCTTTATTACGAGCGCACCCGATATAACACAGATGCCAGAAGACACAGGTGTAGAGATTGCGTTTGCCGGACGCTCAAATGCTGGCAAATCATCTGCTTTAAATACAATAACGCAGCAGAAAAGTCTAGCGCGAATCAGTAAAACTCCTGGTCGTACTCAGCTAATTAATGTGTTTGAGCTAAGCGAAGGTAAGCGATTAATCGACTTACCCGGCTACGGCTATGCCAAAGTACCACAAGAAATGAAAAAAAAATGGCAAGAAGCACTATCAATTTATCTGCAACAGCGTGAAAGCCTTAAAGGCTTAGTGGTATTAATGGATATTCGCCACCCCCTAAAAGACATCGATCAACAGCTGCTAGAGTGGGCTAGTGAAAGCCAACTACCGGTATTAGCACTATTAACTAAGTGCGACAAACTTAAGCCCGGCCAGCGTAATTCAGAAGTGCTACGAGTGCGCAAAGCCGTTACCGAGTTTGGCGGAGATATTCGCGTTGAGTCATTTAGCTCCCTTAAAACACTGGGGGTTGATAAAGCCAAGGCGATTTTAAGTGAATGGTTACTACAAGATGATCCTATTGAAGACGCAACAGACGGTGACACTCTATAATGCGCCTTGATCGATTCTTATCTGAAGCCACCGGCATGACGCGCTCTCAGGCAAAAAAAGCCTTACACAGTGGTGAGGTTACTGTAGAGGGTGAAATCACCAAAAAAAGCAGTGAGCAAATTAAAGAGCAAATGGTGTGTTTAAATGGCCAACCGCTCAAGCGGCCTAGCGATAGGTATATTTTGCTACACAAGCCCACCGGTTATATTAGTGCCACGCAAGATGAAGTACACCCTTGTGTGTTACAACTTTTGCCCACTGAGCTGCGCCGCGGTATGCAGTGTGCTGGCCGCCTCGATTTAGATACCACAGGCGCCTTATTGCTCACGGACGACGGTCAATGGTCACATCGGCTACGTTCACCTAAAAAAGCCTGCTCCAAAGTATATCAAGTTGATTTATCCAACCCGTTAACTAGCGCCGAGGCCGCAGATATTACTGAGCGTTTTGCACAGGGTGTGCAACTTAATGGTGAAGAGCAGCTCACTTTGCCCGCTCAATTAGTGGTACTAACGCCTACTCGCGTTTTGCTCACCCTGCAGGAAGGTAAATACCATCAGGTGAAACGGATGTTTTCAGCAATCGGTAATCATGTTGTAGGCCTACATCGCCTGCAAGTTGGCGACATACAGTTAGGTAGCGATCTAGCTGAGGGCGAGTGGCGCCACCTTACCCCTGAAGAAGTGGCATCTATTTAGGCACACTTAAGTATGCGCAAATAACAAAGGGACTCTCCCAAAAGTCAGTCTCTTTTACTACCAACGCCCACTTGCTCTCATTAAGATCATCAATACTTTGCCAACGGTTAACCCAAGAGCGGAGCCAAAAATGATACATTGTTTGTGCAATGCACTAATCACTGTTTGAGTTATCACATGGCGCAACCACACATTTATACGGGAGAGACTAATGGCACCGCGCGTATCTGCATTACAAAAAGTAGTCGTCCTGCTCTTACAGAGCACGTATTAAAGGTGGCTAAACAGAATCTTTATCCACACACAGCACTTAAGGGTGGGAAATAAGTGGATATTTTGCTGTTAGAGGATGACCCCTTCATTGCTGAACTGGTTGAGCTGGTATTAAGCGGCACCATAACACAAGCAAAAGTGCGCCACGTTTCTGGTGTGGCACAGGCTACTGCGGCTTGGCATCAGCAACCAGCAAAGCTGGTCATTTGCGATCAGCACCTACCTGATGGCTCAGGGCTAGAGCTGGTTAAACTAATACGCCGCCATAATAAAACGGTACCCATAGTGATGATCAGCGACCACTCCAATAGAGAGTCGGTGATCAGTGCCGCCCAACAGGGTATTAGTGAGTTTATTGCTAAACCGTTTGACGTGAATATGCTCCAGCAGCGTTTATTGCCCATTTTACAGACCATCACCCAGGTCAACTGCGATAAAACCTTAGTACCCACTCTAGATACTTGGTTAAAAAACGCCTTTGCTGAACAAATACGGCTCCCCGCAGAGCTAACACCCGATAAGGTGCTGCCTTTACTGGCAAAAAGCGAACAGTTATCACCACAAGCCCTAACTCAACAATGGCAGACCGAACCCCTATTGTCTGCGCGCCTACTTAAACTCGCCAACAGCGCATCATTAAAACGCAGTGGTAAACCTGTGAATCGGCTAGATGAGGCCATTGCAATGCTAGGCGTCGACATGGCATTACGTGCAGCCATGGCATTGGCGCTAGATATTACAGGTTCATTAAAGAATGAGCTCTTAATAGCACATGCTAAACACCACCAAGATCTCTCCGGGCATATAGCCAGCACAGCACGCGCCATGGCCACCAGCCTTGGCCTAGACGGATTAAGTTGTTATACCGCCGGCTTATTAAGTAGAGCAGGTGAAATGGCAGTATTGCGCACCTTACAAGACTTTATCTCCTTAGGCGGCCAACTTAATGACTCACAAGTGACCTTACAGTTATCACAATGGGCTCCACAATATGGCAACAAAATAAAGCAACAATGGGGACTTCCCCTACCCATGAGAGAACTTATTGGCGCCATTCATATGCCTCCAACTCATACTACTCAACGCATCTTACTGATTATGCATTTAGCGGCCTTAAAAGTTGCATCACAATTGGATACTCCCAAAGCGCAACGTATGCTGCGTCAATCTGGATTAGATCAAAAAAAGTGGCTCACAGTAGCACCAGACTCTACAGCCACCAGCATTTACACATTAGTTGATACCCCACCTTCATCCCCCAATGCTTCAGCAACAAAAAAAGCCAAGCCCTAAGGCGTGGCTTTGTCATCTAGTCTAAGTTAACGCTAATAGTCGATAAAGAAGTAATGAGCTAGTAGGTATCTTCTTCATCCCGCGGCTTAGGGGCACTGCGCAAGCGGTGGGTTTTAAGATCGTAACGCTCTTTAATCACATCTTTCACCGTCCCTTCCCATAGCCTAATGCCCACAAAATAACCGGCTCTCGCCAACACATGTGCAGCCACTGGTGCTGTCACAATCACAAATACAATCATGGCCAAAGCACGCACGACTAAACCGAAGTCATCATGGTAAAACACCACAAAGCCACAGGTCATTAAACCAATACCTAATGCCCCTGCCTTACTGGTAGCGTGCATGCGTGTTAACAAGTCGGGCATACGAATAATACCTACCCCAGACAACAGCATTAAAAATGACCCAAGTAATAAAAATATACTGGTGATGATCTCAGTCATTGTCGCGCTGCCCCCCTCGCTCAAGATAACGGGCAAAACCCACCGCTGTCATAAAGGACGTTAACGCCAGCACTAAGGCCACATCAATTAACTGCGGCACCTCATAACTAATGCTATATAGCACAATAAAGCCCACCGTAATCGAAGCAATAACTTCTAACGCCACCACCCGATCAGGCAAGGTAGGCCCACGCAACAAACGAATGGTGGCCAGCACTAGGCCAAAACTTAAAAAAATAAAGGACAATTTAATGGTAATTTCCAGCATGGCTTACCTCAACAAATTCAATACTCGGGCTTCTAGTGCCTTGAGCTCAGCTAATTGGCTTGCTTCATCATCTAAATACATCAAATGCACATAAAGCACTTTTCGATCACTGGACACATCCAACGCCAATGACCCTGGCGTTACCGTAATGAGGTTAGCAAACACACTAATCCCCGCCTCATCTTTAAGATCTAACGGAATTGCAATCACCCCCGGGCGCATTAAGTGCCTCGGGGTTAACACATCGTATGCCACCCGCGCATTCGCCTTGGTCAAATCCCAAATAAAGAACAAGATAAAGCTGATTATTTTAGGTAATTTACCAAAATAGTTGGCAAACATTGGCTTATCACGCGCCACATAAGCCAACACCAAATAACTTAGCAGCATGCCAACAAATAAGTTACCAATGCTGTAATTACCCGACAAAATGACCCAGAACAGGGCCAATAACATATTCCAGCCAAACGCCTTCATGGGGTACTCCCAGTTGCAATAGGTGCTAGGTCGGTCGACCCTAATACCGCCTCAATATAAATGCTAGGCGTTAATAACTGCTCTGCTGTATCCATGGATAATTGCACAAACCACTCAGCCCCTAGCCCTATAGTGAGTGTCATCACTGCTAATACAATTACGGGCGCGTACAAAACATAACGACTAGGATCGGCCTCACCACGCAGTGGCTTAGCATTTTCTGGTAACGGCTTCCAAAACGCTTCAGCCCAAATTTTCACCATAGAATATAGTGTGAGTAACCCCACCAAGAGGGCAACTCCCACCATCCACCAGGCCCCTTCTAATACGCCCGCTTTAATGACAGTGTACTTAGCAAAAAAGCCCGATAATGGCGGAATACCCGCCAGTGACATAGCGGGAATAAGAAACAAAAACGCCAGCCAAGGTGCAGAGCGATACAGGCCACCCAGTTTCGCTAAATCGTAACTACCGTGATAGCGATACATAATACCGCTAATCAAAAATAGGTTTGTTTTCACTATAATATGGTGAAAAATATAGAACACACCCCCAGCAATGGCGAGCGGGGTAAAGAGTGCCAAGCCCACCAGCATATAGCCTATTTGGCTCACAATATGAAAGGATAAAATCCGCCGTACTTCAAACTGTGCAGCCGCCCCTAGTACCCCAGTGAGCATAGTAAAAATCCCCATGCCCATTAAGATATTATGGTGTGTCAGGCTGATATCTTGCACAAATATTAGGCTAAATACCCGATAAAGCGCATAGACACCTACCTTAGTTAGCAAGCCGGCAAATACGGCAGATATAGCGACCGGTGGCGTGTGATAAGACGCTGGCAGCCAGAAAAACAGTGGAAATGCCGCCGCCTTAATACCAAAGGCCACCAAAAACAGCATCGCAATCACTGTCACTAAGCCTGGTTGCTCATCATTGCCTAGTTTAAGCGCTAAGTCGGCCATATTTAGGGTGCCCGCGTAGCCGTATAACAAGCCCACGGCCGTTAAAAATAACGCCGACGATAACAAGTTTAAGGTGACATATTTAAGCGCCCCCTCCATTTGCGCTCGCTCGCCCCCTAATATCATTAGGCCAAAAGAGGCAATCAGCATTATCTCAAACCACACATAGAGGTTAAAAATATCACCGGTTAAAAAGGCCCCCACTACCCCTGCAAGCATTAAATGCAATAAGGGATAATAACCAAAGGCTTCGTGACTGCGGCTCATGGTGGCCAGCGAATAAATAGCGACACTTAAGCCAATAATGCCTGCCACTAACACCATAATGGCGCTTAATAAATCGGCGACTAAAGTAATGCCAAATGGCGCCTGCCAGTTGCCCATATAGGCCACAACTATGCCGTGCTCGCGCACTTGCATAAACAAATATATACCGGCTAATAATAAGCCTGTGCCAGACACCACTGATAGCCAGCGTTGTAGTCGGCGTGAGCGCCAGCTTGCCAAGGTAAGTGCACCGGCCAGCATGGGAATAAAAATAGGTAATACAACGGCTATATTCACAAGTCGGTACTCTTTATTTCGTTCATATCATCGGCGCCAATCACGGCATAAGCACGGTGAATTAGCACCACGGCAAAGGCGAGTACCCCAAAGCTGATCACAATGGCGGTTAAAATTAACGCCTGTGGTAAAGGATCCGCCATGGGAGCTGTGGCTTGCTCTAAGCCATCGGGAATAAGCGGCGGCGCGCCGCGCACCAAACCGCCACCAGTTAAGATTAATAAGTTGGCCGCATTGGACAATATCATTAGTCCGATCACTAATTTAGCAATACTGCGCCTTAGCATCATAAATAAGGCGGTGGCGTACAAACCGCCAATCACGAAAGCAAATAGATCTTCCATTATTCACCTACCTTATCTAACGACAGTAATATGGTTGAAACCACACCAATCACTACCAAGTACACACCAATATCAAACACCAAAGGTGTACTTAATGCCAACTCGCCAATACCGGGTACAGTGACATTGAACCACTGACTGGTTAAAAAAGACTGACCACGAAATACCACACCGACCATACCGCTAAGCAGCGCCAATATCAGGCCCACACTCATCAGTAGCTGAGTCTCTACTTTTAATAGCTTTTTAGTACTGCTGGCATCAAAGGCAAATAAATGCAGCGCAAATGCACTAGAAGCCACTAAACCAGCAATAAAGCCGCCCCCAGGTTCGTTATGACCACGCAGCAGCAAGAAAATAGAAAACAGCAAGAGCAACGGCACTAACATGCGGGTGGAAGTTTGTAAGATTATTGAGCTATCAGATCTCATTTTTGTGACTCCCAACGAAAACGGATCATGGCGTTAACGCCAATAGCGGCCAGTGCCAGTACAAAGATTTCCCCTAAGGTATCTAAGGCACGAAAGTCCACTAAAATCACGTTTACAATATTACGCCCGTGGGCCATGACATAACTGTTAGCCACTAAATATTCACTAATGCCCACACTGGGTAGTGACGACTGATTGACCGTGAGCAGCATCATGGTCACCAAAATACCAAATGCCCCTGCTACCACTGCATCTCGCCAACGCACCAAAGGGCTTGATAAGTCTTGGAAGCCCGGCAGGCGGAATAACACCAGCACCAGCATAATCACCGTCAGCGTTTCGACTAACACTTGGGTAATAGCCAAGTCTGGCGCACTGAAGAATACATAGACCATGGTCATGGCAAATCCCAGTACCCCTAAGGCGGCCACCGAGCCTAAACGCAGCGGCGTGACACAGGCATATACCACGGCGACCAACATCAGCAGCGCAATCACCAGTTCGTAAAAGCGCACATCGGCAAATGAAATGGCGTTAACAAAGGCATCTTCAAACCAAAAAACATAGGTTAATAAAGCAATTGTACTGATCAGTATGGTCAGAATATAGTTGGCCATATAGCCATTTTGCAGGATGCGAGTTTGTGTTTTAGCCACCCATACCAGCCCATTCATCATCTGCTCGTACCCCCGTTCTGGGCCATAAGCTAGGGGGTAAATAGCTTTCGCTAACGGCTGATAAATTTGCTGCCAATAACGATAGACAAATGCCCCACATACCAAGGCCAAGCCGCTCAGCATTAAGGGTAGGTTAATGCCATGCCACAGGGCTAAGCCCAGCTCAACATCCGCTTTTGAGCCACTAATGGCGGCCACAGCAACTTGCAGCAAGGGAGAAATAAGGCTGGGAATCACACCGAACAATAGGCTCACCACGGCCAATACAGAAAACCCTAACCGCATAGATAAAGGTGCTTCATGTGGGGTTTGCGGCGTGGTTTTATACTCACCATAAAAAGGCTTAATCGCCACCAAAGCACTGGCTGCCACTATGCAAATTGCGGTAATCACCGACAATACAATAAGAAAGCCGGATAAGTTCGCACTGGTTAAAGCCGCACTAAACATCAGCTCTTTAGCAATAAAGCCAAATAAAGGCGGAATACCGGCCAGCGATAACGCGGCTATAGCGACAAATACGGTAGTGTGAGGCATATATTGGCGCAGGCCGCTCAGCTCGCGCACATCTTTAGTGCCGGTCACATGATCTAAGGTGCCCGCCGCCATAAAAAGAGCACCTTTATATAAGGCATGGGCGAGCAAAAATACCATAGCCGCTTCTAATGCATGAGGGGTACCAATGCCAATCAGCATGGTTAGCGTACCCAGCGCCATCACGGTAGAAAAAGCCAATATGCGTTTTAAGTCGGTGCTGCACACCGCCATAATCGCACCCAGCGTCATTGTGATACCACCAAACACCGACAGCGTGACCGCCCAAGGTTCATAACCGGCCATCATGGGTTGCAAGCGTGCCATTAAATACACACCCGCTTTAACCATAGTGGCAGAGTGTAAGTAGGCACTTACTGGTGTTGGTGCCGCCATGGCGTTAGGCAGCCAAAAATGGAATGGTGTTTGCGCCGATTTAGTAAAAGTACCCAGCAAGATCAGGCACATCATTCCTAAGAACAATGGGTTATCTTGTAGCGAAGTTCCTTGCGCTAATAGCTCGGTTATTTCAAAGCTGCCACCTATATAGCCTAACAAAATCAGGCCTGTCATTAATGCCAGACCACCGCCGACCGTAATAAAGAAACCTTGCAATGCAGCTTTACGGGCTTTTTCTTGCTCGTGATTAAAGCCAATCAGCAAATAAGAGGTGAAACTGGTGAGCTCCCAAAACACAAACATGGCAATCAGATTACTAGAAAGCACCAAACCCAACATGGCCGCCATAAACGCCTGCAGGTACATAAGTAGTTTGTGTCTGTCTTTATGGCCGTGTAAATAATGCCCAGCATAAATAAAAATAAAGGTACCAATGCCGGTGATCAGCAAGGCAAACATTAAGCTAAGACCATCAACCATAAAACTTAAATTGATATCTAGGCTGGGTATCCAACTGTAGCTGTAATGTAAGGTTTCACCGGCAGTGACTGCTGGCCAAAAACCCAAAAAATACACAAATAAGGATGCAGGCAGCACAGACAGGCACCAACCAATTTTATCCCCCATTAAGGGAGCTAATCGGGGCACCAGCAAGGCTAAAATGAAACCCGCTAAAACGGCAACAAGCATAGGAAAAACGCCTCCTTTCCTTGCCTGTTCAGGCAATAGAATAAGCTAAAAATAAGGGGGAGGTGGCACAGTGCAGAGGCTATAGTAAGGAATAATTTTGATTTTATTCAATCGGTTAATCGATTTTTATTATATTATTTTTATAGTTAATGATACTACAAGTCGCTTTTAAAAAACGCAAGCAGGGCTAAGTGTTTAGTCCCACTTATCGCGCTAATTGAGAGCTTGATCGAAGCAGTTTCTTATTAAGTATCTTTTTGACTTAACGGTAATACCACTTATAGTGCAAAAAAGTGATCAACAGGACCGCGCCCTTGGCCAATACGCATGCGGCTACCGGCTAAAATAGCCTGATCAATATAATGTTTAGCCTGCTCGACTGCTGCCTCCATGGTAAAGCCCTGCCCTAAATAACAAGCCAACGCAGCCGACAAGGTACAACCTGTGCCGTGGGTATTGGGTGTCATAATTCTAGGAGTATCAAAGCAGCGTACTTGCTCACCACTCAATAACCAATCTGGGCTACGCGCTTCTTGCTGCAAGAAGCCACCTTTTATTAATACCGCCCCACAATCTAGCTGTGCCAAACCAGCAAACAGAGACTCAACTTCAGCCATCTGCTTGGGCAAAGGTGCGGCCAACAACGCCGCCGCTTCGGGCAAATTAGGTGTAATCACATCCGCTAATGGCAATAACTCTTCTCGGAGGCACTGCACTGCATCATCAGCTAACAACATATCACCATTAGCGGTGACCATCACAGGATCTACTACTAAGTGTGTCGGTTTATATTTACGCAAAGCCGCTGCTACGGTACGAATGGTGGCAACATCTCCCAACATACCCACTTTAACGGCCGTTACAGATAGGTCGCTAAATATCGCATCAAGTTGCGCCTCAATCATGGCTTGTGGTGTGGGGTGCACGGCTGTTACGCCTTGGGTGTTTTGTGCGGTTAGTGCGGTGATCACGGAACAGGCATAACCACCGGTGGCAGAAATGGCTTTAATATCGGCTTGTATACCAGCACCGCCGCCACTATCAGATCCGGCAATCGTTAAAATAATGGGTTTTTGCTTAATGGACATTCCTTGGCTCCTTCGGGCGAAGCAACCACCGACAAGCTAAACGCTGCCCGTTAGTTTCCTCCGCCAGCATTAACTGGATCAGGTTCAGCGGGTCCGGCAGTTCACCGTCTCAGCCTGCTTAAGGCTCCCCGACTAACAATGCTGTTGATAATAACGACCTAGAGCTGGAAAAGAAAGCCGCCCTAAAAAGAACGTAGCACGCTTTACGCCATACGCAGTACGACTCCATGTCTTCCGCAGACAGCTTACGGCTTAAAGCTGTGTCTAATGCGCTTGATCCCAGTTATCACCTTCACCGGCTTCAACCAGCAAAGGTACGTCTATGCTGGCGGCCTGCTCCATTAGTTCGCATATTTGCTGTTTAAATTCTGCCACTTTATCTTCGCGTATTTCAAATATCAGTTCATCATGCACCTGCATGATCATACGCACGTCATTATCCGCTTGTTCAGACAGCCATGCGGCAACCTTAATCATCGCCTTTTTAATAATATCTGCGGCGGTTCCCTGCATAGGTGCGTTAATAGCGGCACGTTCGGCTCCTTTACGCCGCGCACCGTTTTTAGCATTAATCTCTGGCAAGTATAAGCGACGGCCAAACAGGGTTTCTACATAGCCTTTTTCTGCCGCTAGGGCGCGAGTCTCTTCCATGTACTTTAACACGCCAGGGTAGCGCTCAAAATAAATATCCATATACGACTGAGACTCGTGGCGCGGTATCCCTAATTGACGAGATAAACCAAAAGCACTCATGCCATAAATAAGCCCAAAGTTAATCGCCTTGGCACGACGACGCTGCTCGGTAGTGACACTATCAAGATCAACGCCAAACACCTCGGCAGCCGTGGCTTTATGCACATCTAATCCCTTAGCAAACGCATCGAGCAGACCTTTGTCTTGAGATAAATGCGCCATAATGCGCAGTTCAATTTGCGAGTAGTCCGCCGCCACAATTTTATAACCCGGCTCGGCAATAAAGGCTTGGCGAATGCGGCGTCCCTCTGGGGTACGGATTGGAATATTTTGCAGATTAGGATCTGAGGACGACAAGCGGCCAGTGGCAGCATTGGCCTGATGATACGAAGTGTGAATACGACCGCTATGATCATTAACCATTTTCGGTAATTTGTCGGTATAGGTCGATTTTAGCTTGCTTAAACCACGATATTCCATCAATAACTTAGGCAATGGATAATCGAGCGCCAGCTCTTGCAGTACTTCTTCTGCCGTAGAGGGGGCGCCTTTGGGCGTTTTCTTGATAATAGGCAGTTCAAGCTTGGTAAATAGCACTTCCCCTAATTGCTTAGGCGAGCTGAGGTTAAAAGGTTCGCCAGCTAATTCATGGGCTTTAAGCTCTAACTCTTTGAGGCGCTTGGCAATTTCATCACTTTGAATAGCTAGCAGCTGACTATCGACCTTAACACCTGTGTACTCCATATCGGCTAAAATGTGTACCAGCGGCATTTCAATCTCGTCAAATACCGCCTGTAACGCAGGTTCTGCCGCTAACTGTTCAGATAAATGATGATGTAAACGCAGCGTAATATCCGCATCTTCCGCGGCATAAAACGCGGCTTCTTCTAGCGGAATTTGGTTAAAAGTCAGCTGCTTCGCACCCTTACCGGCTATGGCCTCAAATGGCGTGGTGGCATGATTTAAGAAAAAATTAGCCATGCTATCCATGTCGTGACGGGTTTGCACTGAGTTCAGTACATAAGATTCCAACATGGTATCTAGCTCTATGCCTTGCATATGAATACCGTGATTTTTTAGCACGTTGGCATCATATTTAAGATTTTGCCCTAGTTTTACCGGCATTTCTGCCTCTAATAGTGGCTTTAAGGCAGCCAAGACTACGGCTTCACTCAACTGCTCGGGGGCATCTAAATAATCATGACCAAAAGGCACATACGCCGCCTCGCCAGCTTTAATAGCAAATGACATGCCCACCACCCGAGCATCACGATAGTTAAGGCTGGTGGTTTCGGTATCAAAAGCAAAATAGGGGGCTTTTTCTAGCCGCTTCACCCAATCTTGTAACTCGGCTTCAGTTAGAATGGTCTGGTAGTTTACTTCCATGGCTGGCACAGCGGGTTTAGCATCCGCCTGTGCTTGTTCAGGATCGAGTTCGGCCAACAAGTTACGGAACTCAAACTCTTGATACAAGGCTTTAAGCGCCTCGGTATCAGGCGGAGTTTGTAACAGTTCGGCCGGGCCACAATGTAATTCAACATCAGTTTTAATAGTGGCTAAGGTATAAGATAAGTCCAATATCTCTTTATGTTCGGCGAACTTGGCTGCAAAACTCTTAGATCCCCGAAAGCCTAGCTCCGCTATTTTATCGGTCTGTGCGGCAATATGTTCAATTGATCCTAAACCTTGCAGTAACGCCAAGGCGGTTTTTTCACCCACCCCTGGCATACCCGGAATGTTATCCACTTTATCGCCGACCAAGGCGAGTAGATCGATTATTAGCTCGGGGGGGACACCAAATTTTTCGATTACGCCGTCGCGATCCATAAACTCATTTTTCATGGTGTCCATCAGCAACACATGATCCGTTACCAGTTGCGCCATATCTTTATCGCCCGTACTGATCACCACATCTAGCTGCTGCTCAGTGGCTTGGCGTGCCAAAGTACCAATCACATCATCGGCCTCCACACCGCTTTCTATAATTAACGGTAGCCCCATAGCTTTAATGATGTTGTGGATAGATGCTATTTGACTGCGCAAATCGTCCGGCATAGCTGGGCGCTGTGCTTTATATTCAGCATAAAGTTCATCACGAAAAGTTTTGCCCTTGGCATCAAAGATGACGGCAACTTGCGAGTCAGGAAACTGTTTATGCAAGCTGCGCAGCATATTAGTGACCACACGAATCGCCCCGCTAGGACGCCCGTCTGTAGTGCGGAGATCGGCCTTTAATGAAGCAAAGTAGGCACGGTAAAGATAAGAAGATCCATCAACTAGGATCAGGGGTTTAGAGGGAATGGCAGCCATGATGTCGTTCTCGTTAATGCGTTGGCCGCTAGCATGCCACAGCCAAGCCGTTGGCACCATGCTAGCACCACCGCAACCTGTGGATAACTCTGTGCAAAGCCGATCTTACCATGATCGACCTAAAATAATTTAATCAAACAATATCAATAACTTAAACTATCACACCCGATCTATAATTAAGATCTCGTTATGTGTAAAAACTTCTTAGCTATGATCTTAATAATGCGTAACCTGTTTGATCTCAATGGATAGATGGCTATACCCAGCAGCCTGTAAGCGGTAAGCTGGCCTAGTCAGAGGATGGAGTATATATCTGTGACTGACAGCTTAACCTCTATCCTTCTTAAATGCCCCTTAGACAAGGAGTTTATCATGCGTAAAGTTGCCGTAATTTTAAGTGGTTGTGGTGTGTTTGATGGCTCAGAAATTCATGAAGCCGTGTTATGTATGCTGCATTTAACCAAACAAGGAGCCAGCTACCAATGCTTTGCCCCTGATAAGCCCCAAGGGGAAGTGATCAATCACTTAAGTGGTGAGCCTGAGCAAGGCCGCCGTAATACATTAGTTGAAGCCGCACGTATTGCCCGAGGCGATATTAAGCCACTGGCTGAGCTTAATGCTGAACACTTTGATGCCCTACTGCTACCCGGTGGTTTTGGGGTAGCAAAAACATTAAGTGATTTTGCCACTCAAGGGGCAGACACTAGTGTAGATGAGCAGGTGCTAACCGCTTGTAAGGCATTTGCTAGTGCCCGTAAACCTGCTGGTTATTGCTGTATTGCGCCGGTTTTGATCCCTCGTGTTTACCCCGCCGGCGTAAAAGGCACTATAGGCACAGAGGCGGGCGTGGCAGCAGCATTTTCCGCCATGGGTGGCGAGCATATTGGCTGTGTGGTGACAGATGTAGTTGAAGATGCCCGTTACCAAGTGATTTCTACTCCTGCTTATATGTTGGCAGAAAATATTGCTGAAGCAGATATTGGCATCGGCAAGCTGGTAAAACGCCTATTAGAGATGTAAAAACAGCGCCCAGCTAAGACCTAAAGACTAGAGATATTTTTGCCACGGAATACACGGAAGAACACGGAACAATAGAGATAAGCTCTGAAAAGACTTTATAGGGTAAGAGCCAACCCCCCAACTATTAGTAGGGGAGCCCTTACCATTAGCAGTATTTGAGTC